>JANNMS010000046.1:0-3945 GCA_031398055.1 Saprospirales bacterium
GAGAAATCCCGAAGGGATTTTATGTAAAAACTCGCGCCTGAAAACATAAAATCCCTTCGGGATTTGAGGAAAATGCCCTTGCTCTGAGCTATAAACATAGATTCCCTTCGGGAATGGATTTTAATGCGTTTGACCTGCAAATCATTCGTCACCGCAAAATTTCCCCCCCAAAAACCTAACTTGCCAAGAAATTCTCAAATTATGTTAGGCAAATTTTTTAAAAAAGCAAATCCAGACCAACACTTTGAACTGAATGGCAGCGGCTGCACGGACGATGCCTCGGTGACGGTCGCGGCGCACCCCGGATTTTCGGTTGAAATTTCGGCGACGGCCGGAGAGATTTGCCAAGGTCAAAATTCAATTTTAAGTAAAAGTTACAACGGCGGGGCATCCCCGATTTTGCACGTCTGGACGGGCGGCTCGACTGCCGCAACTTTGACCGTAACGCCAAGTGCATCAACAACTTACAACATCACGGCGACAGACGCGAACGGTTGCACGGCGACCGACAGCCAACCGATTGTGGTCAACGCCATCACTTTTTTGCCGACCGTTTCCCCGGCGACGGCTTGCCCAGGCGTTGCGAGAACCATTTCGGCGGGCGCAACAGGCTCTGAACCAATCACTTATCAATGGTCGGGCGGTTTGCCGAACGCGGCTTCCCATTCGGTTTCGCCGATGGTTTCGACGGTTTATTTCGTGACGGCGACCGAATCGCACGGCTGCACAAAAACCACGAGTTTCAATGTCCCGGTTTTTCAAAACACCTTGAATGGCGTGCCGAGCGGCTTGGTTTGTCCCGGGACGGCGGTCAATTTGTCCATGACTTACGGCTTGGCCTCGGGCAGTTGGTCAACGGGCGCAACGACCCAAAGCATCAGCGTAAATCCCTCAACTACAACGACTTACACGGTTTCCGGAACGGACGTGAACGGCTGCCCGGTCAATTTCAGCGGCACGGTTCAGGTGCACAATTTGCCGCCGATGTCGGCTGCCGCGCCGACGCTTCCGGTTGATGGAAACAACTCCGTCATCACACCAATCACGTTTACTTGGTTGCCGGGAAACAACGCGACGAGTTATGAACTTTTCGTTTGGCCGAGTAGCCAGCCGCGCCCGGCCTCGGGCAGTCCAACATCTAATATCAGTTTGATTGTCAACACGTTAGCGGCCAACACGCAGTTCAATTGGCAGGTGAAAAGTTTGAACGTTTGCAATTTCGTGTTCAGCGACACGGCTTATTTTTCAACAAATTATCCCGATTTGGTAGTGGATTCAATCGCGGCGCCGATGACCGTTTTCACGAACACGCCGTTTGCCGTGACTTGGCGGGTGAAAAACACTTCGACGATGGCGGGTACGGGCACGACGACTTGGAACGACCAGATTTATCTTTCATTTGACACCATCCTGAACACTGCTTTCGATATTTCGCTCGGTAGTTTTGGCAATTTGAGTTACCTCCCTTTCGGGGGTTCTTACGTTCAGGTCAAAAATGTGAACGCAACCAACGTGATAGGCAATTTCTACCTCTTGATCAAAGCGGATGTCAATAACAACATCCCCGAGACGGACAATAATAACAATCTGGCACACAGCCAGTTACCACCTCTTGCTGGCTATTGACCGCAACTCGAACAACCTCAACGACACCAACCTTTCAAACGAACTGGTTTCCACGCCGATTTCCATTTCCCAGACTCCTGCCCCGGACTTGGAAATCACCCTCACCGATATGCCCGACACGGTACTTTCGCAGCAAGAGTTTTACCTATACGATTGTCTGGAAATACCCCGACGGGCACGGCAACCTCACGAACCAAAACCAAACGGTCATCATTGACGATACCCAAGCACCAGTGCCGAACGTGGCCACGCTGCCTGTTTTGACCGGGCAATGTTCGGCGACCGCCATTGCACCGACCGCGACCGACAATTGCGCCGGACAAATCACGGCCACGACTGCCGACCCGACGGTGTACAATTCGCAAGGTTCGTTCATCATTCATTGGAATTTTAACGATGGAAACGGCAATGTTTTCACCCAAAACCAATCCGTTTTGGTGGATGACAACCTCGCGCCCGTGCCAAATTTGGCAACGCTGCCCACAATTTCTGGGGAATGTTCGGCCTCCGTTTCGGGTGTTCCGACGGCGACGGACAACTGTTCGGGACAAATCACGGGCACGAATTCAAACCCGTTGACCTACAATTCGCCCGGAACGTACCCCATTCTTTGGACGTACACAGATGTCGAAGGCAATTTTTCGACCCAAAACCAAACGGTCACGGTCACCGGCACCGTCCAAACTTGGTTTGCGGATGCCGACGGCGATGATTTTGGCGGCTCGTCCGTCGTCCAATGTTTGCGCCCGGCGAACGGTTTTGTCCTCGCCGAACTCGCCGCCGGCAGCACCGGGACTGACGATTGCAATGATGAAAACCCCGCAGTCAACCCCGCCGCGACCGAAATCTGCAACTCGATTGACGACGACTGCGACGCGCAAATTGATGAAAATGTCCAAACCACATTTTTTGCCGATGCCGACGGCGACGGTTTCGGAAATGTTTTGGTTTCCCAAAATGCCTGCACCGCGCCCGTTGGTTTTGTTTCAAATTCAACCGATTGCGACGATGCCGACCCGCTCGAATTTCCCGGCCAAACTTGGTTCGTGGATGCCGACGGCGATGATTTTGGCGGCTCGTCCGTCGTCCAGGTGTTTGCGCCCGGCTGACCCAACCGAGCGTCATTTCGATGGCCTCGACGGTCAGCAACGGCGGTTGCACGCCAAACAACGGCAGCATTGTTTTGACCGTGGCGGGCGGCGTTTCGCCCTATAATTTTGATTGGGCAGATTTGGCGGGCGCGAACAACCCGCAAAACCGCAGCGGATTGGCCGCCGGAAACTACTCGGTTACGATGACCGACGGCGGCGGCTGCACCAAAACGGGCAGTTTTACCATCGCCCCGGTTTCGGGTGCAATCAATTTGACTGCTGTTTTGACACATGTAAAATGTTTCGGCGGCAACGACGGAAGGATTGTCCCGACAACCAGCGGCGGCATTTTCCCATATCAATTTGATTGGGCGGATCTGCCGGGGCCAAACAACCCGACCAACCGCCAAAACCTGGTCGTGGGCAATTATTCGCTGACCGTTTCGGATGGCTCGGGCTGCACGGTTTCGATGGTTTTCAATATCAACCAGCCACCTGTTTTGCAAATCACGGGCGTTACCGCGACCCAAACTGCCAGCAACCCAAACAAATACACGGCAGTGGTCAATGCTTCCGGCGGCACTCCGCCGCTCCAATTTCGGCGCAGCAAAAACACTTCGCCGCAGACTTGGACAGCTTATTCGAGTTCGAACACTTTCACCAATTTGCTGGCCGGGACCTACATTTTCAATGTAAAAGATGCCAAAAACTGTTCGGTTTCGCAGACGGTCATTGTTCCGATCCCACCTCCGCAGCCGTTCCAAATTGTAGGGAATGGCGGTGCGCCAGCCACGGAACCCATCGTTTTTTTAGAAAGAAATGGTTTGGAAAATGAGGTTTTGGAGCTTTCGCCAAATCACGTTGGCCTCAGCATGCTTGTTTTCCCGAACCCCGCGACCGACATTTTGAACGTCGAATTTGTGTCCGAAAAAGATTTGAGCGGCTCGATTTCCATCGAGGATTTGCTGGGCAAAACGGTCTTTTTTGAAAAAACGAAAATCGTGGATGGCTCCATTTTTCAAATCCCGATCCAAAAATTGCCTGCCGGAACCTACATTTTGACGTTCCGCGACGAGGCTGGGAAAATCAGGTCAAACGCATTAAAATTCATTCCCGAAGGGAATCAATGTTTATAGCATAGAGCAAGGGCATTTTCCTCAAATCCCGAAGGGATTTTATGTGAAAAATTGGGCAGGCGAACATAAAATCCCTTCGGGATTTCTCGGGA
>JANNMS010000103.1:0-9804 GCA_031398055.1 Saprospirales bacterium
TCGTGGGTGTCGTGGGAAAAACGGACGTCGTCGTTTTTTTGGTGTGGCTGAATTTTTTTAATTGTTCGACAAATTGTTCAAATAGGGGTTTTCACTTAGAAAAAATAGATTTTTGAATGTAAAATTCTTTTTTTTCTATGTGAAAACGCCTATGTGAACTATGTGTCGAACAATTAAAAAAATGCAGCCACTCCAACTCAACGACGACTTCCGTTTTGCCCTCGACACCCTCGAAAAAACGAGTAAAAGCCTCTTCATCACCGGACGGGCGGGAACGGGAAAAAGCACGCTGCTCCAACTTTTCCGCAAAACTTCCCGCAAAAAAATGGTCATTTTGGCTCCGACCGGAGTCGCGGCTTTGAATGTGCAAGGGCAGACGATTCACTCTTTTTTTGGTTTTCCGCCACGAATTTTGACGGCTTCCGAGGCCAAAAGAAAAACTTCGCGGAAAGATTTGCTGCGACTTTACCGAAATTTAGAAGTGCTGGTCGTCGATGAAATTTCGATGGTGCGTGCCGATATTTTGGAAGGCATGGATTTGTTTTTGCGGGCGAACCGCGAAAATTACCGGCCGTTCGGCGGGGTGCAAGTCGTGTTTTTTGGCGACCTTTTTCAATTGCCGCCCGTCGTGACCCGCGACCCGGTCGAGCAGCAGTTTTTCTCGGAATTTTACGAAACGCCGTACTTTTTTTCGGCCAAAGTTTTTCAAGATTCCGACCTCGAAATGGAAATGTTGGAACTCCGAAAAGTGTACCGGCAGGAGTCGCGCCATTTTTTGCGGCTGCTCGAAACCATCCGAACTGCCACTGCCGATGATGATGATTTGGAAGACCTGAACGAGCGTTATGTCCCTGATTTTCAATCAGTTGAGACGGATGGCTACATCACTTTGTGTTCCCGGAATTTCACCGCCGACCGGATCAACCGTTCTGAAATGAGTGGATTGAACACGGTTCCCTATTTTTTCGATGCCGAAATCCAGGGCAGTTTTGACCCGCAACTTTACCCCACCGATGCCCGGTTGGAACTCCGGCAGGGCGCGCAAGTCATGTTTGTAAAAAACGACCCGGAGAAAAATTTTGTCAACGGAACGATCGGAAAAGTGGCAAAAATCGACCGCGAAAAAGTGGTCATCGAGGTGCTGGAATTCGGCGGAAAAACGCGTCGGGTCGAAGTGCCCAAAATGGAATGGGAAATCCAAAAATACAAATCTTCAGACACCGGCGAGATCGAAAGTGAGTCGATTGGTTCGTTTCGACAGTTTCCGTTGAAATTGGCGTGGGCGATCACCATCCACAAAAGTCAGGGAAAAACTTTCGATCGCGTCATCCTCGACCTCGGCGGCGGGGCGTTCGAGCATGGCCAACTTTACGTCGCGTTGAGCCGTTGCCGGACTTTGGAAGGCATCGTTTTGCGACAGCCAATCAAATTTTCGGACATCATCACGGACGAACGGGTGGTCGATTTTTATGAAAATCGGTTCCGGCGTGGGTGATTTTTTTTCAAAATGCAGGATTCAAAAAATTGAGTTCGCTTTTTACAAATCAATTATGTTTGCTTCATGACTTTCAATTTTTCGAAAAAAATCCCTGAAATTTCTTTTTACCTAATTTTGATCATTTGGGTAATTTCAATTTGGTCGGTTGAATATTTTCTGACCGGCGACGGCCCGTGCCATGTTTACAACAGCCGGGTGATGCTGGATTTTTTGCGCGGCCACCACCTCGATTTTTACAATCAATGGTACGTTTGGAATGATTATCCGATGCCGAATTGGGTTTGCCACTTTTTTTTGATGGGTTTGCAAACCATGTTTTCCGGTGCGATTTCTGAAAAAATTTTCCTGACAATTTATGTTTTGACATTTGGTTTTGGCTTCCGGTTGTTGGTTCGTGCGATTCATCCGGAGGCAGGTTTTTTGGCTGGACTGGGGGCCATTTTTGCGTTTCACAATTTGCTGGCGATGGGTTTTTACAATTTTTCGTTCAGCCTCGCTGGGATGTTTTGGCTGGTCGGGATGTGGCTAAATTGGCGGACGCGATTGAATTCGCCGCGACTTTTGGTTTTCGTTTTTGGTTTTTTTGTGGTTTATTTTATGCATCCGATGGGTTTGGTTTTCAGCATCATTTCCATCGGAGCAGTTGAATTTGGACATTCTTTTTTTGGGCAAAAGACATTTTTTAAAGAAAAAATCATTGCTTTTTTCAAGAATTTCAGCAATTTAATACTCGCAACGCTGCCTGCCGTTTTTGCCTATTTTCTATTTTTGAAAGTGATAAATTTTGATGCATCCTACGGTAAACCAGGCGATTGGGATGCGCTGTTTCGGCTCCACTCGCTGCAATTATTGAATTTTACGGAACGGGATTTGGGGACGACGGTCGCGGTTTTGATTGCGGTGCTGCTTTTGGCCGGACTGTTTTTACGGTTAAAAAATGACCGCCGCGTGAAACCTGCCGACTTCTTTTTGCTGGTTTTTGGATTTGTCCTTTTTGAATACGCGCACCTGCCGAGCACGCCAAACGATAGCATGATGATGGCCGATCGGCTGCGGTTTTTGCCCTATATTTTTGCGTTGATTTGGCTGGCGAACGTGCGTTTTCCGCGGTGGATTCAAACTTCGATTCCGGTCGTGGCGGTTGTTTTTTGCGTCGTTTTTGCTTTCAAAAGAATTCCTGCGCAGCGGGCGGCGTCAGATTTGGTGTCGGATTACATGACTTGCCTGCCGCAAATTGCGGATACGTCGGTGGTTTTGATTTTAAATTACGACTGGCACGGCTCGAATTTGGCCAACGGAAAACAAATCGGCACCAAAATCTGGATGTTCACCCACGCCCTGGATTACCTGGGCACGACGGAAAAAAGCCTGATTCTTTGCGACAATTACGAGGCGAACAACGGTTGGTTTCCACTAAAATTCAAATGGAAACGCAGCACTTTTTGGCTTTCGGACAAGGACGGTTCGGGCGTCGAAAGCCATCCGTGCCGGGCAGATATTGCAAATTTTGAAAAAAAAGCCGACGGCGTGCGACTCGATTATGTTTTGATGGTTGGCTACGACCAAAAGCCGGAATGGCACGAACATGAACACACGAAAGAAATTTGGGAACAATTGAAAGCCTTCGATTTGGTTTTTACATCTCCGGCGGGGCGGGCGAGGTTGTTTAAAAAGAGGTAGGATTTACTGAAACGTCACCCGCACCCCCCACTTCGCCACCCCCGGCAATTCGCGGTAATTTGGCCGCCAAACATAATCAACCCGCGCAATTCTGAACAAATTACCGATGCCGACGCTCGCCTCGATGTACGGTTTCGAGCCCAAAACATGGGTAATCGAATTGCCTGCCAAATCCTTTGGAAAGTAAAAAAGTCCCGGCGTGTTTTCCGCCCGGTTGGCCGCGTCGAGGCCGCCAAAAAGCATTTTAAAAGTCCCCACTTCGCGCCACTGCAACTTCCGCAGACCCGGAATTTTGTTAAAAAAGAAGCCTTGAAAATTGTGCTGCACGTTCAACGCGAGGTATTTGTCGCTGACGAATTCCATGAAATTCATCAAATTATAAGAGAACGCATCAAAAATAAAGGTCTGGTTGGCCGGGTGGATTTCGAGCAACGGAAACGGCACGGTGCCAAAAGTCCGGCCGGCCGTCAAAAGCCAATCCGACTTGCCGAGCGGGGCGATGAAAAAAGTTTTTTCCGCCGAAACCGTCAGTTTTTGGTAGGAAAATTCGCCGCCCGCCACGTTTTTAAAACCATTTCTCAAACTCGCAGAAAAAACCGGATACTTGCTGGCAATCGGATGGCGGTACGACGGGCCTTGGTAAAATTGCTGGTTCGGGGCGTACCGGATTTGAATCCCGGCCTCGGTCATCACCATTGAAGATTTGAAACGACGGTCGTCGGGCAGGCCGCTCGAATATTCAAACAAAAGATTGCCGGCCACGCTGTGCACTTTTCGCTGCGCGACGAGGGTGTAACTCAACTGATTTCCAAATTCACGTTTGTGCTCAAACCGCAGCGACTCGTTGAACAAAAAACGGTCGTTCGGTGCCCGCTGGAACGAGGTCGAAAAATTGTCCTGCGACAAATAATCGAGCGACAGACCCGGAATCCGCAAATCTTTTTGGTACGAAACCGAGATTTGGTTGGCCGGAAAACGGTTCGGGCGGTTTTTGGTAAATGACCACGTCGCGGCGGTGTTGTATTTCCAGCGCAGGTCTCGAAAACCGAAGGCCGCGTAACCTTCCAAAACGAGTGGTTTCAGGAATTTTTTGTTCGTCCGCGCACCGAGCCGAATCCGCGTGCCTTCGATGTCGTTAAAACTGTAAACCGTGCCAATCGGCCCGATGTCCACGCCGCCAATCCGTTGATAACCAGAGCCCAAAAGCACTCCGATTCCTTTCATAATTTTGAAAAAAGGCACGTTTTTGATGCTGTCGATCATGCCAGCGATGCCTTTTTCGCTGCGTGTCAAAGAATCGGTGCGGTGTTCCGACCACCAAATCGCGGGGCGACGGCGCACTTTTCCGGAGTCGTTGACCAACAAAGTTGGGTTGGAAAATAGGGTGTCGGGCAGCGGCTGGTTGATTGAAAAATTTAAATATTTGGACGTTTTCCGGGTGAGCAAACTTTGGCCTTTCGATTTTTTGAGGATGCTAAAATCAATGATAAAATTGTCTTTGACCAACATCAGGGGTGGTGGATTGGTTATTGGTTGATTGCTGTCCGCCGTCCGGTCGTTGAGCGAAGTCGAAACGATGCGCGCAAATTCCTGTTCGACGCGCAAATCTGTTACCCAATTCAAATTGATACTTTTCGAAACGCCCATTTCCACTTTCATCACCGCAAAAGTCGAGTCGAGGGCGACCAAAATATTTCCCATAAATGCCAAATCGGCATCATTTTTTGGGGCAAAAAACACGTCGGCCAATTTCACGCCATCCAATTCGACAGTATCAACAATGTAAAAACGGTACATCGAATTGGCAATCGCCGACAACGGCCCGACAAATTGAGTGTTCAAAAGCATGATTTTCGGCTCGTAAATATCGACGTCGGGAAACAAAGAATTGGCAAAAGCAGACGCGCCTTCCTCGTCCAATTCGAGGTCGCTGCCCTCGTCGGCGAAACCGGTTTGGCGTTCGCCGCGCAAAATTGCCTTTTGGCCGTGCGGGTCTTTTCGATAACTTAAAGTCAAAAACCGTTCGCGCAGGTAAAATGGCAGGGCAACTTTTTGGGTGATTTTGTTCGTGTCCACGTTGTCAAAAATGAACCGGAACGGTCGGAAATAGAGCCGCCTGCGAAATTTTTCGGTGATGCCGTTCAGGTCGAGTTGCAGTTTTTCGTATTTGTCAAACCGGTAAAAATCCAAACCTTCTTTCCGATTTTGGTCTTTGTGTTTGAAAACTTCGGCAATCAAATCCACCGCCGGGTTGTCTTTTTTTGAATATTTTTTGGGTCGGATGGTGATTTCACTCAATTTTGAACTGCTTTCGGCGAGTAAAACGGCCAATTCGTTGTGCGTTTTCGGGGTGATTTCCAAAATCAAAGTTTCATAGCCAACGTAGGAACAGCGGATTTTTCGGGGAGATTTTTCACTTTCCATGAAAAAATTGCCATTGATATCGGTGCGCGTCCCAATTTTCAATCCTTCAAAAGTCACGGTGACGTATGGTAATTTTTCATTGGTCAAAGCATCGCGCACCGTGCCGTGGACAGTTGTTTTTTGTGAAAAAATTGGGATGGAAAAAATATTTACCCAGAAAAATAAAAGGACAAATCGCATCGAAGAGTTTGGGTTGAGAAACAGGAACAAAGGTAATGAAGTTGTAAAACGTTTTTTTCCACTTACTTTTGTATCCTAAAATGAATTGATTATGCACGAAGATATCATTTTCGACGACCCGGAACGCGAAGTCCTCGAACTCACCGATTACGAAATTGAAAGAGAAAAACCAATGCCAAACAGATTACATGCATTCATTCAAACTCGCCTCGTGATTTCGTTGGACAAACGGCATGGCAAAAAGTATGACGTTGCCACCGAATTGACCGTCGACACGCCCGGCAAAGCGACCACGCCCGACGTGGTCATCATGGAAAAACGCCCGTTGGACTATTTCGACGACTCGCCGCGCGAAACCATCCCGCCTTTGGTTGCCATCGAAATCGTGTCGGCCAGCCAAGGATTTTCCATTTTCAAAGAAAAAGCAGAGCGGTATTTTGCGTTTGGCGTGCGGTCGTTTTGGATTGTCCAGCCATATTTTCGAGAGATTTATGTGTTTTCCTCGCCCCGGCAGTACCAAACTTTTTTGCACACCGATATTTTGAAAGACGGAACGGTCGGTGTCGAATTGCCGCTGTCCGAAATTTTCATTTGAAAAAATTTTTGAAAAACGATCTTTTCAAAAACCTCAAAAAAATGTGGCGGCCTGCAAACGGTTGCCACATTTTTTTTTAGATAAATTTCAATGTCCAAAGATGATTTCATTTTTGAAAATCAAACAAAAAACTGCCCAACTGGTAACCTGAAATTTTTCTGTCAAATCATTTAAACGGTAAAAAACGCTCGTAATTTGCCCACCTTTCTTTGATTTTACACAAAAATCATCCCTCATTCCTCATCATTCATTCCTAAAAAAGATGTTTCATAAAAAAGAAAACCACCCATTTATCATCGCCGGTCCTTGTTCTGCCGAAACCGAAGAGCAAGTTTTGACCATCGCCCGCGACCTCGCGCCGCTCGGAATCGACCTTTTTCGCGCCGGAATTTGGAAACCACGAACCCGTCCCGGTGCTTTTGAAGGCGTCGGGGCGAAGGCTTTGCCGTGGCTGCGTCGGGTCAAAAAAGAAACTGGTTTGAAAACGACGGTCGAAGTTGCGAACGCCAACCAAGTTTACGAAGCCCTGAAACATGGCGTAGATGTTTTGTGGATTGGCGCACGGACGACGGTCAACCCATTTTCCATCCAAGAAATTGCTGATGCTTTGCAGGGCGTGGACGTGCCGGTTTTGGTAAAAAACCCCGTCAACCCCGACCTCGAACTTTGGCTCGGAGCCATCGAACGGCTCGAAAAAGCGGGCATCCAAAAAATCGGAGCCATCCACCGCGGCTTTTCGACTTTTGCAAAAACGAAGTTCCGCAACCCACCTTTTTGGGAAATTGCCATCGAATTGCGCCGCCGCCGCCCCGATTTGGCGATGATTTGCGACAATTCGCACATTTGCGGCAACCGCGAAATGTTGCAAGAAGTCGCGCAGCAAGCCTTCGACCTCAATTACGACGGCCTGATGACCGAAACGCACTGCGACCCAGACAATGCTTGGAGCGATGCCCGTCAACAAATCACACCATATATATATGGTGAAATGCTGCGCAGCCTGATTGTCCGCAACGAAAATTCGGACGACCCAGTTTTCCGCGACAACCTCAACGGGCTGCGCCAAAAAATTGACGAAATTGATTTTGAATTGATGAACCTGCTGTCGCGCCGGATGGGATTGGCCGAGGAAATTGGCCTTTTCAAAAGCAGAAATAATATTTCCATTTTGCAAGCCTCGCGGTGGAACGAGATTTTGGAACACGCCATCGCACAGGGCGAAAAGCAGGGTTTGAGTGCCGAATTTATCGAAAAATATTTGTCGGCGATTCATCAAGAAAGCATCCGGCGGCAGGAATTGGTGATGACGTCGGGTTTGGAAGTTTAGGGGTTTGGAGGTCGGAATTTATTCCGACCATTTCCAGTAAGTCTTTGAAAATCAAATATTTGCGCAGGGGCGAAATAAATTTCGCCCTCCCAAAAAAATGCCCGACAGATTTCTCTGCCGGGCATTTTTGTTTTTTGAAATATCATTATCCCAATATCTCAACTTATTTTTCCATCACGCGAACCGCAATCCGACGGTTTTGCGCTTTGCACTCCGGCGTGTCGTTGGCCGGGCAAACTGGATGTGCTTCGCCATAACCTTCGGCTTCTAAACGTGCGGCAGCAACGCCCATTTTCACCAAAGCTGCTTTCGTGGCGTCGGCGCGTTTTTGCGAAAGAGCCATGTTGGCTTTGTCGTCGCCGTCGGAATCGGTGTAGCCACCAATTTTCAATTTCACTTTCGGGAAGGCCTTCATGATTTCGACGATGTTGTTCAACTGGTCGATTGATTTTTCCATGTCCAAATCTGCACTGGCCGTTTTGAAAGTCAAACGGTCAAAATTGAACCAAGTGGTTTTGTCCACCACTTTGTCGCTTTCGATGAAGCCAATCAAACCGCTTTCGATGCCCCCTGCGTTGCCTTTCAATTCAAAACCGGAGGCCAATTTTTTCATAAAATTGGTGACAGCAGTCGTAGTTTTTGCGGCAACAGTGTCAATATTTGGCATTGTAACAGTTGGCATTTCAACTTTCGGAGCTTCGACAACTGCCGGTTTACTGCAACCTTTAAAGTATGCAAACAACGCGACGCCGATGCCCAAAAGCAACAAAAGGGGCCACATCCAGTTCGTGCCGCCAGTTTTTACGGTTGGAACTTCAATGTTTGGAACTTTCGTGTCGAAATCCGCAAAACCCAAAACCGAGCCGAGGCCAGAAGGCAACGCCGACATGATGCTGCTTTTCTCACCTTTCAAAAGGTTCATCAAACCGCTGAGGTTCAAGCCTTCGCTGCTGATTTTTTTGCCCAAAACGCCCATCAAAAGTGGCCCGACCATGCCCATCAAAGATGAAGCCGAGGAAGATTTGATGCCAGCGAACGAGGAAAGTGAATTCAAAAGTGCCTGCGTTTTTCCGCCAAAAATGGTGCCCATCAAACGTCCTGCGATGTCTTTTGGGTCATTGTGGGAAAGATTGCCACCGCCGACCAAGCCGCCGAGGTTGTCGAGAAAACCGGCGTTGCGGCTGTCCGACAATTGGCTGAAAATGTTGCCCATCGCGCTGGCATCACCAGATTTGTTCAAAATGCCCGCGAGGATGGCCGGAGCCATGCCACCCGCTGCTTTCAAAATGCCACTTTCGCTTTCGCCGAGTTGGCGAGCGGCTGCGCCGATGAGTTCGTTGGTTAAATAACCTTTGACTGAATCAAGGATACTTGCCATGATGTTACTTGTTTTAGTTTGTAAAAAAATGATTTGTCAATTGTTGTTGCCGGATTTCACATTGAAATCCGTTGGCACGGCAAAGGTATTAAATTTAGTTAGGGAAATCTTAAAGCCAGAATGAAAATTTGTTTCGCCCCAAAAATAGGGGGGGCAAACAAATCTAAATTTTGCATATTAGACAATCGGCAGGAAAAAAGTAACAAACTTATTTTGTAAGGATTTCTGTTTTCTCTCCAAAATACTGCGCAAATTTCGCCATGTCATTGGCCAATTCTTGATTTTGCGTCGCCCGCAAATACGTTTCGCTCATCGAAACAAGCAATTTATGGACAAACCGATCCATTTCCATTACCTGCATTTCGTTGGTCCAAAGCCCAATCCAAAGTGATTCGCGACTGTCTTTGGTAAAAAGTCCAACGGCCATCGCCTTGCAATCTTCCATAACTCCCGCCGGGTGCATGTCGCTCGCCGACCATTCGATTTTTAAAGGCACGCGGTTCGCATCCAAACCGACGCGGATGGTGATATCAGATGTTTTTGCAATTTCGTTTTCCAATTTTTAAAAATTTTTGTTTTAAAATAATCGGCTCAAAGGTAAAACAAAGTTGCGGCAGCCGATATTTTTGCCAGGCAAAACTGGGCTTGATCCGACGTCGCGGAGTTGCTCTTTGGTAAAGGGGCGCAAGCCCAGGCCTATTATGAGGAGTGGCGCGGGAAAT
>JANNMS010000013.1:0-16204 GCA_031398055.1 Saprospirales bacterium
AAACCGATGTCTCGGCTTCGCTCGACAACCGGTCGCCCAGATTTCGAATCAACCGGTTGTCGAGCCAAGTCGAGACATTCCGCGTTTTCCCTTTTTTCGAAAACACTTTTTCCCCCGAAAATCTGTCCTCGCCCGCCGAGATTTTTGAAGCCGCGCGGGGCTACGGTTTGTTTTCAAAACACCTCGCCGACCTGCCCGGCGGTCAGACGGGTTTTCCCGCAAATCAACTTTTGGAAACCATCCCCGGTTTTCACGACACCCAAAAACGATGGGAAATTTTTCTCCAAATTTTAAAAACTGACCCCGCCGGACGTGCAAAATCAGCTGCCGAAACCATCGAAAAAATGCTCGCCGCCGAGCCTATCTTTTTGAAAACCAATGATTTAAAACTATCCGGCGACCTGCCGATCCGAGCCACGCACAACGACACGAAGGCCGGAAATGTCCTGCTCGACTCGTGCACAAAACGCGCCGTCGCCGTGATCGATTGGGACACGGTGATGCCCGGCACGGTGCTTTCTGATTTTGGGGACATGCTGCGTTCGTTCGCCCCCGACCGCCCGGAAAATGACCGGGACATCGAAAATTTGACGCTGCGGCCAAAAATTATCGAGGCAATGTGCCGAGGTTTTTTGTCCGAAACGAACTGTTTTTTGACAAAAACGGAACGCGAAAACCTGTTTCTCGGTGGCCAATGGATGATTGCCGAGCAAGCCTTGCGTTTTTTGACCGATTATCTGGCGGGCGATATTTATTATAAAATTGAAAACCCGCAGCAAAATTTTGACCGCGCTCGAAACCAATTGGCCGTGCTGCGGCAAGTCCAATTTTTTGAAAAAGAAATCAGAGAAACGATAAATGATGAACTATAAACTATGAACAGCATAAAAATCAGACTGCTGAAATTGGCTTTTTGGCTTTTCATTTTTCACCCAAATTTTGCCGCCGCGCAACGCATTTCCATCGAACCGACCTTCCATTTTGGCACCGTCGTCCGGCACACGCCAAAAATAAATATCCAAACCGGCCAGCCCGTTTTTGGCCAAGAAATCCAAATCCGGCTGCAAACTTTGGGCAAACAGGATTGGCAAATTTTGCAACGGCACCCACTTTTTGGCCTTTCTTTTTGCCATTTTCATTTGGGCGATGGGGCGCACGGCGATGCGTTTTCGTTCACGCCCACTTTGTCGGTTCCTCTTTTTCGAAGTGAAAAATGGCGTGGTTTTTTTCGATTTGGAAGTGGGATCGGTTGGGTGACGAAGCCGTACCATTTTTTAAAAAACCCAACCCAGAATGCCATCGGGTCGCACGTGAACAACACTTTTCAAGCCAATTTTTCGACAGAATTTCGAGCCACACAAAATATTCGCGCTGCCACCGGGTTCAGTTTTAACCATTTTTCGAACGGCAGTGCGGCTTTGCCAAATTACGGGGCGAACATTCCAACCGGCTATTTTTCAATGATTTGGACACCGAAAGGCGACCCGGTTTTTGAAAAAAAACAGGTTTCAAAAAAAGCAGAAGGTCGAAAATTGGGCGGCCTGATTTACGGCGGCGCGGCTTGGGTGGAGTACATTATTTTGGATGGGCCGCGGTACCCGATTTGGATGGGGACGGCTGCGGCGACTTGGAAAATCAACAAAATCAACCGCGCAATGCTCGGCATGGATTACGAATTTAACAAATCAGTTTTTGAATGGGGCTTTCATGCCGTGACTTTTCCGGAGCGAAATCAGGCAAAATTGGCGGCGACGCGGCTGGCCATTTTTGGTGGCGATGAATTTTTGTTTGGGAGTTTTGGCGTGCAATTGCAGGTCGGTTTTTACACCGGAAATCGGCGGATCAATCAATATGTTTTGACAGATTATTATTCAAAATTGGTGATGCGCGGCTATTTTCCAAAAATCCGGGGCACGTCGATTCGGCCACATTTGGGCGTTTATTTGAAGGCACACAAAGTAATTGCGGAATATATTTCGATCAACGGCGGTTTTGAATTTTGAAATAAGTAGTCAATACGAAGTTTTCGAGTGCTTGGAAAATGCGGCAGAGCCGCTAAATATTTGTAGCCATCGAACCAGGTTTTTTCAGAGGTGCGGAGCACCGAAATATTCCGGTGCTCCGCACCTCAACTTAGACTTCCCTTGCATTTCTACAAATATTTAGCGGCTCTGCCGCATTTTCAAGTACCCGAAAATTTACTTTCAACTACTTAAAACCTCTTTTTGGCTGCTTTTACCAATCTTTTCCGATTTTGAAAAACTTATTTTCAAAGAAATATGACCCGATATTCCTTTAAAAATAAATTTTCCAGAATCAAAAAATAGCGGCAAAACCAACTCAAAAGAGGTTTTAAAACAGTTTCTAAACTTTTTTCCACGCTTTTCACCTGAATGTTTGAAATATCTTTGCCCAGAATGAACCCACATTTCAAAAATTATGGAAGGAAAAATCGAGGTACAAGGCCTGCTCATCAACATTGAAAAGGCGCACGAATCGGACTACATTGCCATCACGGACATTGCCAAACGCTCCGAACGACGTCCGGGCGAGGTGATCCGGGATTGGCTCCGGAACACGGATACGATGCTTTTTTTGGAGGCATGGGAAAAACTTCACAACCCGAATTTTAATGGTGCGCAAATGCTCACCTTTAGATTGGAGGCACAAAAAAACCGCAATTCCATCAGCCCCCAAAACTACATTGAGCGGACAAACGCCATCGGGCTTCTCTCAAAATCGGGACGTTATGGCGGTGGCACTTATGCCCATCGAGATATTGCTTTGCAGTTTTGCAGTTGGTTCGAGCCTGTTTTTTATGTCTACATGATCAAGGCGTTTCAGCAAATGATCGAGGAAAAATACCAAGCGAAATCCCTGGAATGGCACGTCAAAAAAATCACTGACAACGTGGACGAAATACGCAACCTGTTGGACACCATTCCGGGCCAAGTGGCCGAAAACAGGCGGATCGGCGGTGATTTTTAGGCTGAAAATTGCCAATCCGCTTTTCTTGAAAAATGGAGGGCAGAATTTATTCCACCATTTTAAGAGCCAAACCTTTGACAATCAGTCAATTGGCGAAACTAATTTCGCCTTCCATTCCCTAAACTAACGTGAGAATCAACCCTTTGATTAACAATCAATTATGCGTGCTATCCACAGTCTTCAGACTGTTGGATGGATATCAGGCGGACTTTGTCCGCCGAAAAAGATGCAGCGGACAAAGTCCGCTTGATAATCGTGCTGAACTCATTGATTTCGGACAGCAAACCGTTGAAAATCAATGTGTTATTTCCGAACTCACGTTAAAATAATTTTTTAGAAGTGCTTTCGCTGTTTTACCCGCCGCCCACCGATTTGGCTGGAAGCACCGAACCTTGCCGATTCGGGCACAGGCATCGGCACAAAGGCGACCGGCTGTGAAAAACCGGAAACGCGCTACCTTGTGCCTCGCCCCAGACAATGAATTTTCATGTTAAAAACTGTCGTTTTCATCGCACTCTTCCTACCTGTTTGCCTGCTCGCCCAAAAGCAGGGCCACCTCGACATCATCTCCACCGAGCATGGGCTGTCGCAGGGTTTTGTGCCGAGCATCGCGCAGGACGACGACGGATTCCTGTGGTTTGCCACCAAAAACGGGCTGAACCGCTACGATGGCTACGATTTTCAGGTCTTCCGGAACGACCCCTTCGATTCGCTTTCCCTCATCGCCAATGAACTGTTGTCCGTCACCGCCCTCGGCGATTTCCTATTTGTGGCCACCCCGGTGCCGGTGCAGAAATTTGAACTTTTCGACCGCAAAACGCAGTGTTTTTTTCACATCCAGAACCCGCTCCTGCCCAATGGCAGTTGGTTCCTGAAAATTTTTCCGGCAGGCAAAAACGCGGTCTGCCTGCTGGCCTCGATCGCGGGTGTTTTGGAATGGCACCGCATTTCTTGGCCACCGGACGCGGCCCAAAAACTCCGAAACGGCCAACCCGCGGCCTCGGTCCTTACCTTTGAAAAACTGCCCCAGCCCTTCCCTTTGTACGGCGCAGAACTTTCCGCCGACGGAAAAAAATATTGGCTGCTCGGTGCGCGGGCCATTTTGGAAAAGGATATCGACTCGGGCGAAACGCGCCAAATCCCGCTGCCCGAGGCCATTTGCCTACCCGAAAATGCCGATCAGGTAACGGAACTGGACAATTCGGCCTTCGCACCGGAACTGGCGGGAGCAACCTGGGTTTGCCGGGGGCAAAAACTCGCGCGTTTCGACGGACAAAACTGGCAGGTCTTTCCGCTGACCTTTTCCTCAAACGGACTGATTTCCGCCGACCGAAAAAACGGCCTGCTCTGGCTGCAAGGCGGCTCGGAGGTTTTTGGGATTGATTTGAAAAAAACACCCTTTGAGCCGCAGCCCGTCCACCGTTTGAGCGTCCCCGAAGGGGCCACGAGCGGCTTTACCGACAATTTTGGCAACCTCTGGCTCGGCACCAATGCCCACGGCATCCGAAAATTCATCCCGCGCCTCGGCATTTTCAAAAATTATTTCGAGGGCGTGTCCGTCTATTGTTTGCCGCTGGAAAACGGTCGCGGGCAAATCCTGTGGGGCGACACACGCGTGCAAAACGGCCGTGTCGTCGCGTTCCTGGGTTCGCAAATGGGCAGTGCCTTGCAGGATTTCAAGGTATTTGCACCGTCCATATTGCGTGCAGACACCACCGCGCAGGCATTCCTGGAAAATTCCCAACCCGCAATCTGGGGGACGAAATCGCACGCCTACGCCACCGCGCAAGGGCAATTTTGGTTTTTGGAAGCAAAAACGGACACCTCCGACACCGCCGATTTTGTCCGGTTGGACCCAACGACGGGCGAAAAGGAAGTGGTGCGCACCGGGGTGCCGATCTTAATGGCACTCACGCCGGCCAGCATGAAATCTGTGAACCCGAGCCAAGTCTGGTTCGCCTCCGTCAACAGGATTGCCCGTTTCGACATCGCCACCCGCGCCTTTTCCGTCTTTGAAAACCCGCGCCAAACTGAAAAAAACGTGTATGTCAATGCCTTTGAGCGCAGCCCCGACGGCACTTGGTGGATCGGTTCGTTGAAAGGGCTTTTGAAAATTGAGCCCACGGCGGCGGGCGGTTTCCAGTTTTCGACCATCCTGCCCGAACCCGGCAACCGCAACGGCCTGCGCAGCCAAAACATCAAATCGCTGCTCTGCGACCCCGCCGACCCCGACGTGCTTTGGATCGGCACCGATGGGCACGGCATGAGCCGTTGGGACCGCCGCAAAAACCAGTTCACGCATTTCACCACCAAAAACGGGCTGCCCGACGACGTGGTTTACGGCATCCTGGCCGACGACGAAACCCCGCGCAAACTCTGGATTTCGACCAATCGCGGCCTCACGCGGTTCAGCCCCGAAACGGGCAATTTTCAGTATTTTTTCAAATCGGACGGCCTGCCCGACAACGAATTCAACTCCTTCGCCGCCGCAAAACGTCCCCTCGAACTGGGCGGCGAAATGCTTTTCGGCACCGTCAACGGGCTGACGGTCTTCAACCCGAAAGACTTGGCCGCCCAAACAATGCCCGCCAGAACCCTCCTTTCGGCCATCGAAATCAACGGCGTGCGGGCCAGTCCGCGCGACCCGAACCCGGCATTGAAAACCGACATCGCGTTTTTGGAACACCTCAAACTGCCTTTTTCCCAAAACAACCTCGTGCTGCACTTCGCGTCGAGCGATTTGAGTTCCCCGGCTCGGAACCAGTTCACGTTTTGGCTCGAAGGCGCGGAGCAGCCCTGGGCGCACCGCAGTTTCGAGCATTCTGCCCAGTACCTCAACCTCGCACCGGGCCGCTACACGTTTTGGGTCAAGTCCGCGAACAGCAGCGGCGTTTGGAGCGAGCAGCCGGTTTCTTTGAAAATCACCATCCTCGCGCCCTGGTACCAGTCTTGGCCGGCGTGGTTTTTGTACGCCGGGCTGCTTTTCGGGGCTGTTTTTTTGATTTACAAAAATCAACTTCGGCAAAAACTCGAACACGCCGAGGCTGCTAGGCTGCGCGGTCTGGACGATTTCAAAAACCGTTTTTTCACCAACATCACCCACGAGTTCCGCACGCCGCTGACCGTGATTTTGGGCAATCTGGAACTTGAAAAACGGGAGGTCGAAAAACTCGCGCAAGTGGCAGACCCGTCTAAAATTTCAAAAATTGCCCAGTTTCTATCGTCCAAAAACACCATCTCGCGGCGCAACGCCGAAAGCCTCCTGCGGCTCATCAACCAAATCCTCGATTTGGCAAAACTCGAAAGCAACTCCCTGAAAATCAATTATGTGCGCGGCGACGTGCTGCCCTACCTGAGGTACATCGCCGAAAGCCTGCACTCGCTGGCCAATGCCCAAAACCTGATGCTCCGCGTCGAAAGCACGGAAGCGGCCGTCGTGATGGACTACGACCCGGAGCGGCTGCTCCAAATCGTCCACAACCTGCTGTCGAATGCCATCAAGTTCACGCCGAGCGGCGGACGGGTGGTGCTGCGGCTCTCGGTTGCTGGCCAAAACATGGAAAATTTGCGCCCCGCCGCCCTGCTGACCGTTTCGGACACCGGCACGGGCATTTCGCCGGAGGAACTGCCGCAGGTTTTCGACCGTTTTTTTCAGGCAAAAAATCAGGAAAAATCGAAAGCGGGCGGCACGGGAATCGGCCTGTCGCTGACCCGCGAACTGGTGCGGGCGATGGACGGGGAGATTTCGGTGGAAAGCACCGTCGGCACTGGCTCTGTTTTTTTGGTAAAACTGCCAATCCATCAAGATGCGCCACCCCCCAACCTCCTGAAAGGGGAGCCGCCCGTGGAAAGCATTGATAATCAAGCCTTTTGGGAATCTACTCCCCTTTCAGGGGGTTGGGGGGGTGGGCAAAATTCATCCCTCATCCCTCATTCCTCATCCCTCATTCCTCATTCCTCATCCCTGCCACATTTGCTCATCGTGGAGGACAACCCCGACGTGGTGGAATACCTCGCCGATTGCCTCCGCGAAAAATACCAACTGGATTTTGCCTACAACGGCCGGGCGGGCATCGAAAAAGCACTCG
Organism: Saprospirales bacterium; assembly: GCA_031398055.1. Taxonomy (GTDB): domain Bacteria; phylum Bacteroidota; class Bacteroidia; order Chitinophagales; family Saprospiraceae; genus M3007. The sequence continues at coordinate 7,077 of JANNMS010000013.1, forward strand.
AAAACATCCCTGACCTCATCATTTCGGACGTGATGATGCCCGAAAAAGACGGCTACGAAGTTTGCAACACCTTGAAAAACGACGAGCGCACCAGCCACATCCCCATCATTTTGCTCACCGCCAAAGCAGATTTGTCCTCCAAAATCGCGGGGCTGCGGCGCGGCGCGGATGCCTATTTGTCCAAACCTTTTGATTTGGAAGAACTGCTCGTTTCGCTCGAAATGCTGGTCGAAAAACAGAAACGGGTGCGGGCCTATTTTTCCCAAAAAAGTCAAATCGAAAATCCTGCCGCCACGCCGCCGCAGTTGGACGAAGCCATCGAAATCGAAGATTTATTCGTCCAAAAAATCAGGCAGATTTTGGAAAAAAACATTGCCGACGAGGATTTCGGCCTGCCGCAACTTTGCCAAAAAGTGGGGATGTCCCGCTCGCAACTTTTCCGCAAATTGAAAGCCCTGATCGACGTGCCGCCGTCGGATTACATCCGCACTTTTCGTTTGCAAAAGGCAAAAGAATTTTTGGAAAAATCGGAGATGAACGTGGCGGAAGCAGCCTTCGCCGTCGGTTTCAAAGACCCCTCTTATTTTTCAAAAATTTTCCAAGAAGAATACGGCATCCAGCCCAGTGCAACCCGCAAGTAACTGATTTTCAATAATTTACCCGACGGGTAGTTTTGTTCGATGCAACGAAACTACCCGTTTTTTTTGTGCCTGCCGCACGGTTTTACCCGAAGTTGAACCCATTTTCCTAGCCCTCCGCCCTACCCTGCCCCAACCTTTGTACCACCAAACCGAAGGAAAAATTCAGGCAAAACGTTGCCGAGGTTTTGAACCTCTTTTAATTGCCCACAGCATAAACCCAAGGTTTTTAGAGCCGTAGGCTCGGAATTTTAGTAGAAAACCGCGATGGATGATTTTGAAAGTGCCGTAGGCACGGCATTTTTAATTTTCCGAAAAGCATTTAAAATTAAAAATGCCGTGCCTACGGCACTGGAATCGGAAAAGAAGCACTTTTTCTACTAAAATTCCGAGCCTACGGCTCTAAAACCAGCGGATTTATGCTGTGGCCAACGGACAGGTTTTGAACCCCTCGACGACGTTCGCAAGACCTTCAATCATCAAAAAAATTTCTCAATCACTCATTTCAATCTTCTTTTCTATTATGAAAAAGGCACTCTCTCCAATCGTTTTTGCGACAAAATCGCTCCTCTTTTTTTTCATTTTCACCGTTTCGACCCATGTTTTTGGTCAGGCATCGCTTTCGGTGCAGGGCGTTTTGGTCAAATCCGACGGCACGGCGGTGGACGATGGCGAATATCCCATCACCTTCAAATTGTGGACGGCTTTGAACGGCGGCATCGAAAAACACACCGAAACCATCTCGGATGTCGAGACCAGCGGGGGCGTTTACAGCGTCGTGCTGGGCAAAAATGGCACGCCGCTCAACGCCGCTTTCGACCAAGTTTATTACCTCGGCGTGAGCATCGCGGGCGGCACGGAACTCACGCCGCGACCACTTTTGACCCACGCGCCGTACGCACTTTCGTTGCTGGGGCAGAACAACACGTTTCCCAGCACCGGAATGGTGCTTGCCGATGGCATCAAAGCCGACGGCGGCGTGCCGACAGCGGGCAAGGGCTACTCGTTCGATGCGGCGGGCGACCAAGATGGCGGGCTGTTTTCGAACGGCGACGGGCAGGTTTCGATTTATGCCGACAACATCCAAAAAGTGAAAGTGACGCCCGCGCTGACCGAAATTTTCGGAAACCTGAACACCAACAACCTCAATGCAGTCGGTTATTCCCGGGCGAGCACCGGTTTTACGCAGGTCGGCGACGACGCGACCGGTATCTTTTTCGGCACGCAGGACGTGGAAATCCGCTCGGCCAATTCCACTGGTGCAAGGATCACGGTCAACGGCGACGGTGCCAATTATTACAACGCCACCTCCCATGCCTTCGGCGGCGGCAACTTGAACATCAGTTACGGTATGAATGTGGATGGGAACGTGTTTTTGTACGGACTGCCCGACCTCGGCCCTGGCAACAACGTGGTTTCATGGGATCCCGTCAACAAACAATTGGGCTACCGCCCGTCCACCTCGTCGCGGCGGTACAAAACCAATATCCAACCGCTCAACGATGATTTTAAATTGATCCTCAAATCCCAGCCCAAAACCTACTCGCGCCCCGGTTTTCCCGACCGTTTTGAAATCGGCTACATCGCCGAGGAAATGGACAGCATCGGGCTGAAAAAACTCGTGATCTACAACAAGGACGGCATCGTGGACGCTTTTGAATATGAAAAAATGATTGTTTACGCCGTCGAAGTTTTGAAAATGCAGGATGCCGCGATTTCAAAATTGAAAAACGAAGTGGCTGTGTTGCAAGCCGAAAAGACAAATTCCGATGCACAAAACGCCAATCTGAAAACTGAAAATACAGATTTGAAAAAAATGCAATCAGCATTTGAAACGCAACTTTCCGAACTCGCCAGACGGATGAAACTGCTCGAAAACGGGGCGGGAAAATGAAAATAGAAACGTCCCACCACGTTTACGAAACTTTTAAAGTTTCGTAAACGTGGACGCCGCTCCGCCCACCCATTTTCCATTCTCTCTAAATTTTTTTTAAAAATGAAAAATATAAAAAACAGTCGGCTGCTCGCCGTGCTGCTGCTCTCGCTTTGGTTTTTGTCCAAAAATTTTGCCCAAAGCCAAACCCCCGACCCCAATTGCTCGCCTTCGGGCACCATCCGACCCGCCGCAGCCTTTTTCAACTACGGCAACGGCAGCAAGATGAAAAACAGCACCCGCCGCATGAAATTGACCATCGGGCAGCCCGTCGTCGGTTCGTCGGTCGGCGACGAAGAAGGCAGCAATTTTGGCTACTGGTCGGGTCTGCTGGTCGCGCCGCTGCCGCCCGTCGTCACTGCGACGCAGGGCGAACTGCTCGACCGCATCCAAATTTCTTGGGCAAACAATCCGCTCGGCGCGTTCCCGAACGGCGGTTTCAAACTGTACCGCGACGGCGTTTTTTTGGCTTTGTTGGACAAAAACACCAAAAACTACAACGATTTCAACGTCATCGCCGGGCGAAATTATAAATACGAGGTGCGCGGCATCAATTTGTACGGCGAAGGTTCGGCGGGAAATGCCCTCGGTTTTCAGGTTCCGAACGGCGTGGTCACGGGTTGGGTCAGGACTTTGAACGGCTCGGCGGTGCCAAACGCACAGGTTTCTTTGTCGCCGATGCAGGGATATTCCACCAAATTTGGGCAGTTCGACGGGGCGTTTGCGAAAGCGGACACCGGCACGGGGTCGCATTTTTTGCCGACCGTCGCGACTGGAAATTGGAGTTTGACTTTTTGGACAAAAACCCAAACGGTCAGCGGCACGGCCAGTATTTTTCAAATTTTGCCCAGTTTGGATGTCCAAGCCACCGCGACCGGGGTTTTTGTAAAAGCGGGCGGCGCGAATTTTTCGGGCAATTTTTCAAATGGAAATGCCAATTCTTGGCACCACGTTGCCCTGACTTTTGGCGGCGGGCAGTACCGGTTGTTTCTCGACGGGACGCTCGCCAATTTGCAACCCGGGACGCACGCCTCGACTTCGCCCGAACTCAATTTTGGTGAAAAAACCAACACGACGGGCAGTTGGAGCGGCTTTTTGGACGAATTTCGGATTTATCACAGCCGTTTGGAGGAACTGGATTTGCCCGAAACGATGGGCGGCACGGCTTCTTCGTTGACCCCAAATTTGAAATATTACTGGAAAATGGACGAGGGCGCGGGCACAAAATCGTTCGACATCCTCCGCCGGAATCGGATGTTTTTCTGCGGACCGGTTTTTTCTGCCGACCGTCCGGCGGTTGCCACGTCCGGCGTGACCAATTCGGATGGATATTATCGCATCGAATCGGCGAGTTATGGCACGGGGACCACGTTTTTGGCCACGCCGAAAAAGGATTTTTACAAACACCGGGCATTGAAATTTTTGAAAAACGAGGCGGATTATGCCCTGCTGCCCGATTTTGCTTTGACCCCAAAATCCACCATCGAAATGTGGGTCAATCAAACGGAAACTGCCGGAGACCAAACCCTTTTGAACAAAAAATGGGGCAACAATGCCTTCATTTTGAAGACAACCGGCGGCAACATCGAACTCGAAATCAACGGGACAGCCTCTGGTTTTGGCGCGCTCGGCATCGGTTACCGACATTTGGCAGTGACCATAGAACCGGTGGGGGCGCAGTTTAGGATTGTCGTTTTTAAAGACGGCACTCCATCTTCCGCCCGATTTTATCCCTTGGGTTCGGGCAACTGGTCCGACCCGACCAAAAATTGGGTCGTCGGCGCGCTCAACCCGAGCGGCACAACTTTCAGCAACCATTTCAGCGGTCTGATTGACGAAGTGGCGTTTTACGACACGACTTTGGCGGCAGCCAAAATTTTGTCGCACGTCCAAAATTCGCGCGACCCACAGGAACGCGGATTGCGTTTGTACTTTCCATTTGACGAAGGCACGGGCAACAAATTGAACAACCTCGGTTCGGTTTTTCTCGGGGCATCGGGCACGGCTTTCGGCACGGAATGGACCATTTTGGCACCAAATCAAAGCACGACCCCGCACGTTTTTGCCCCCGCGACCCGTCAAGTTACCTTAAATCCGTCGGTCACGTCGGTTGACCAAGTGGATTTTACCGACCGTTCGACGGTGGCGGTTTCGGGTTTTGTTAGATTTAAAGACACGGACTGTTTTGCAAAAGATGTCGAAATTTTGGTCAACGGCGAGCCGTTCGTCCCGACGGTTTTGACCGATTCGACCGGAAAATTTGTCGTTGACCTCGAACCGGGCGCGTCCGTGAGTTTGACCCCAAAATACAAGGACCACGCGTTTTTGCCCGCATTTTTGGAAGTCATCAATTTGATTTCGCCGATTGGCGGACTGCTTTTCAACGACGTGACGGTGCGCGAAATCTCGGGGCAGGTCGCCGGGGGCACTTGCAAAAAATCGATCATCAGCAATTTGGGGCTGCCGAGCGCGACGATTTGCAAGGTGAAAGTGCGGACGACGGACGGCTGTTTTGAAAAAATTTTGACGGTTGACAACACCGCCGGAAATTATGAATTTCAAAATTTGCCGCCGCTCGAAATGACCGTCGCCGTGTCGGAACACTCCGATTTTGACATTTTCAAATCGTTCGAAATCGCGGGCGGGCAGCAAGTTGACCTGCGGGAAAAAGCGGACACGGTGCTCAATTTTATCTATTTCGCGCCGCCGGAAGTTGAAATCGCGAGCGGTCTCGACCCGTTCAGCGGGACTTGCGCGACCATCGTTTTGGCACAGCACGAACCGCGGATCGTGGGCATCAAAGTGAAAGAGACGTATTATAACAATCAAGTTTGCTACCTCGACACGGCTAATTTGCAGATAATCAATGGTTTTGCGGACACGGTGCTGAACACGGCTTTGAGCAATGGATTGAAAAATTACAAATTCCGGGTCGGTTCGCCGGTCGGTTCGCCGCCATTTTTGAAAACTTTTCAGGTCATCGCCACCACTTTGTCGGGCAACGAAACGAGCAAAGTCGTGCAGGGCGTGGTCACGGGCATCCGCAACAAGCACAACACGTTCACGACGCAACTGCCCGAAACGCCGAGCCTGATTTTGCGCGACCCGCCGGGCGACCAGAGTTATTCTTTTTTGGAAAAAAACCAGACGATTTGTCATTCGACGCAGGTCGTTTTTGAATACGAAGTGGGCGGTGCGCTCGGTTTTGAACTGAATTTATCGGCAGATTCTTACGTCCTCACCGCGCCTTTGGGCCTCGGATTTTTGTATTTCCTGAACACCGAGGCGAACATCATCGCGGAAACGCAACTGACCTACGAAAAAACCAGCGACAGCACGTTCCAAACCTGCACCACCATTTCCGAACGCATCCAGACGAACGACGGCGAACTGGTCGTCGGCGGGCAGGGCGGCGACGTGTTCGTGGGCAATGGTTTGAACCTCGAATTTGGCTTTGCCGACAAAGTGGTTTTCAACGACACGATTTGCGCCGCTGCCGTCCAAACGGTTTTGAACGTCGAGCCGGACACTTTTTCCACCCAATTTGTCTATTCGGAATGGGGCATCCGGAACACGGTCATCCGGTATCTGGATTCTTTGATTGTCAATCCGGCGACCGCCGCGAGCGATTTGGCGCGGTACACGCAATCGAAAAAGCAGTGGCTGAAAATTTTGGCGGACAACCAGCGCGCCAAGGACAGCACGGCGACCATCCTCCGCAACATTTCCTTCGATGCGGGCCCGTCGTACGAATATTCGATCAGCAGCGACACGGCCACCACGGATATCGATGGCGATTTTTTCAATACCGAAAGTTTCGCCTCGGTCGAACTCGGTTTTGGGGCCAACGGTTTTGGTTTTTCGGGGACGGTAAAAGTGCTTTTCGAATCCCACAAAGGCAAAACCGTCACCGACGAAACCCAAAAAGGGGTGAAAACTGGCTACGTTTTGAAAGACGACGACGTGGGCGATGCCTTTTCGGTGGACGTGGCGATGGACCCGGTTTATAAAACGCCCATTTTTAAGACAAAATCGGGGCAATCGTCCTGCCCCTGGGAACCCGAAACGGCCCACCGCGAGGGCACGAGCATCCAATTCCGGGACGGCAGTGGCCCCGATGCCATTGATATTCCGTCGAAAGAAGCGGCAGTTTTCAAGTTCACTTTGGGCAACAATTCCGAGACGAACGAGTCATTTACCTACGCTTTCAACGCCGGGTCGGAGCAAAACCCGCACGGTGCCAAGATTTTCCTGAACGGTGCGCCCCTCGACCATCCGGTTTTTTTCTCGATCCCGTACGGCACTTCCATTCCGATAACCGTCACCGTCGAACGCGGCCCGGAGGAATACGATTATGACAGTTTGAAAATGTCGATTTACTCGCTTTGCGAACGCACGCGGGCAAATACGCTCGGTGTCCGCCCCGACGACGACGAGATTTTGTATTCATCGCAGTACATTTCCGCGCATTTTATCCGCCCGTGCAGCGAGGTCGAAATCAATGTGCCGGAGCAAGATTGGGTGGCTTTTCCGGGTTCAAACACGATTGATTCGAGCGGCACAATGCGAATCACGGCATCGGGTTACGACAAATCGAACGCCGATTTTGAAAAAATAAGGGTTCAATATCGCCGCACCGACGGCGATGGCGATTGGATAAATATCGTCGCGCCGGACGTTCCCGCGATTTTGGCCGACCAAATCGATGGCATCATTTTGAAAAATAAATTGGGCGAAAAATTTACCCAATTTTACTGGAACACCGCCGGCTTGCAAGATGGTGGCTACGAAATCCGGGCAATCGCAGTTTGCACGGGCGACGCGGAGGACAAACCGGGCATTTCGCACACAATTCGGGGCAGGATCGAGCGGCAGCCGCCGAGTTTGATTGGCACGCCCGAGCCGTCGGATGGGGTTTTTCAGCAGGGCGACGAGGTTTCTTTTTCGTTCAATAAAAATATCAATTGCTCGAAAATCAACGCGGTGGACAATGTTTTGCTGTTCAACACCCGCACGGACGACCCGATCGACATTGATATTACTTGCAAGGACAACCAGATTTTTTTGGTGCCGACGATTCAAAACCAGTTTTTTGAAAACGATATTCTCCGCGCCGAACTCCACGACATCGAGGACAAAACGGGCAATATTTTGGACTACGAAGAATGGCAATTTTATGTTGACCGCAACGAACTCGCTTGGCTCACCGACTCGCTCGGCCTGACCAAATACGAGGACCAATCCAAAACCGCTTCCGCAAATATCCAAAACCGGGGCGGCTCGCCCGTGCCGTTTTTGATTGAAAATGCGCCGTCGTGGGTGCGCGTCGTGCCAAACCAAGGGACGCTTGCACCAAATGAAGTTCGTGAAATTCGTTTCGAGATAGATTCATCGTTGGCGATTGGTCATTGGTTCGATACCATCGTTTTGCACACGGTCACGGGTCAAAATCCATTTTTTATGGGTGGCGACGAGGGTCTGCCGTTCGGCGTGCGCGTCGTTTGCCGTCCGCCAAGTTGGAATTTGAACGCCGGGGTTTTTGAAAATTCGATGAACATGATTTTGAAACTCAACATCGAGGGTCAAAATTCAACGGATGTCGAGGACATGGTCGTGGCGTACATCGCCGATACTTTGGTCGGTCGGGCGCACATTCAGTACGTTCCGCAGGTGGATTCGTACTTGGCATATTTGACGATTTATGGCAACCCGAACCACACGAACCAGCCGCTCCGCCTCGAAATTTGGGATGCCTCGGCTTGCCTGCGGTACACCGTTTCGGAGACCAGTTTTGTGCTGCAACCCGATTTTGTGCTTGGCAACCCGACCACGCCGCAGGTGATTCACACCAACAGTTTTGTGGTGCGCGAGGTGCCCTTGGGTTTTGGTTGGAACTGGTTATCGTTCAATTTGGCTTTCCAAAATCCGGCCATCAACCCCGCGCTGGCTTCGCTGAAACATCCGCAAAATGATTTCATGAAATCGCAAAGCCAACTTTCAGAATACACGGCCAGCATGGGCTGGGTGGGCGATTTGCTGACTTTGACAAATACCAAAAAGTACGTTTTTCGCGCCAATTTGCCCGACACTTTGAAAATGGTGGGCACGGTTTTGAACCCGGCGGCGACCCCGATTCCGGTGGTTTCTGGCTGGAATTGGATAGGTTACATCCCAAATTATGCCCTGCCGCTCAACCTCGCGCTGTCGTCGTTGAACCCGCAGCCGGGCGATTTGATAAAAAGTCAGAGCAGTTTCGCGCAGTTTATCAGCCCGAGTTTGGGCTGGATCGGCAACCTGCAATTCATGGCACCGCCGCAGGGCTACCAACTCAAAATTTCGACGGCGGGCAGTTTGGTTTACCCGCCGCAGCCGCAAAATCGAGGGGCAAAAAGTGATAGGATGACTTCAAGTCATCCTATCACTACCACCGCCGCCGTCGACCGAAATAGTTTTTGGGATGTCGACCCGACCAAATTTGAACACTCGACGACTTTGATTGGGATGTTGAAAAATGGTGATGCGAACGCCACGACTTCGACGATGGAATTGGGCGTTTT
>JANNMS010000282.1:0-3404 GCA_031398055.1 Saprospirales bacterium
ACATAAAATCCCTTCGGGATTTCTCGTGCATGTCCATTTCAATTTCTATAAACATAGATTCCCTTCGGGAATGGATTTTAATGCGTTTGACCTGCTTCGGGAATGGATTTTAATGCGTTTGACCTGAATTTGTATTGAAAATTGATTTTTTAGCAAAAAGGGTGGAGGGAAGTGGCGTTCGAGTTTTTAAAATTGGAAAAAAGTAAGCTCAAATTTGCCAAAAGCCACATTTTGAGTTTCTTGAAATTTTTCAAAAGCCACATTTTGAGTTTTCGGTTTTGCCCCAAATTCTCTGTGCTTCAAAGACGTAAATCAAAGAAAATAAAATCAGTACCGCATGTGGGTTTGAGCCAAAAGCCACATTTTGAGTTGACTTTTTAATTTCAAAAGCCACATTTTGAGTTGGCTATTTTTCAAAAGCAAAAGCAACTTGATTTTATCATTGATCCAGAATAAATTTCAAATCATGCCCATCACTCGAAGAAAATTTTTAGAAATGACTGCCTCCGCCGGAGCCGCCGTCCTGCTTTCATCTTTGGAAAGCATCGCCGAAAATGCCCCCGGCAAAAAACTCAAGATCGGGCTGATCGGCTGCGGCAGTGTCAGCAATCGGTACATTCCGCACATCCAAACTTCGCCGCTGCTCGAAATCGTCAGCCTTTGCGATATCAAACCGCAGCGAGCGATTGACCAAAATAAACAATATAATGTCGGTGCGCAAACCTACCCAAATATTGACGCGATGCTCGTCGGCGTGCCTTTCGATTTGATGGTCACGACCACCGACATGCAGGTGCACGGCGAATTGAACAAAAAAGCATTGCTCGCCGGGCGGCACGTTTGGAGTGAAAAACCGATGGCCAATTCGTACAAAGAAGGCAAGGCACTTTTTGATTTGGCAAAATCCAAAAACCTGCGGATTTGGGGCGCACCGGTCGTGGTGAACAGCCCGGCTTTTGCTTTCATGTCAAAGGCAATTCAGGCAGGAAAAATAGGACGCGTCGCTGCCGGACACGGCCAATATGGCCACACCGGCCCGACGTGGAGTGCCTTTTTTTATGAAAAATTGGGCGGGAGCATGCCCGATTTGGGCGTTTACAACATCGCAACTTTGACCGGTTTGCTCGGCCCGGCCAAAAGCATCATGGCCATGCTCAGCATCGTCAACCCGGAACGGACGGTGGATGATCTCGCCTCAGGCGAGAGAAAAATCAAGGTCGAGGAAGAGGACAACGCCCACATTTTGATGGAACACGAAAAAGGCGTGATCAGCCACGTCCAATGTGGGTTCAATTATTTCGACCCGCACGGCCACGAGGCAGGCACGCAAACTTTGCATTCCATTCAAATTTATGGGGATTATGGAAATATGCGCTTGATTGGCTATGATTGGGAACCGCTCGGCGTGATTCTCGACAATTCTTGGACGGAACCCGCCACGCTCAACAATAAAGATTCGGAAGGATATCAATGGCAAGAAGGCGCGACCAAAATCGGCGAGGCACTGCTTTCCGGCATCGAACCGCGAATCAATGCAGAGCACGCGCTGCACGTTCTGGAAATCATCGAAGCGGCGCGGAAATCCTCAAAAACGGGAAAAAGAATCCAGTTGAAAAGCAAATTTCCATATCCGATGGTTTGATTTTTTGTCATTCCTACTAAATGACAAAACCGATTTCAAAAAAATGATTTTAAAAAATAAAAACCTCGTCATCATCGGCGGCACCTCCGGAATGGGTTTGTCAGCTGCAAAAGCGTTCATTTCCGCTGGCGCAAAAGTGGTGGCCGTCGGAAATGTCGAGGCCGATTTGAAAAACGTCCAACAGGTTTTGGGAAAAAAAGCAGCCGTCATTTTTGGCGAAGCCACCACCGAAATTTGTGCAAAAAACGCCATCGAAATTTGCCTCGAAATGTTCGGCGGCTTTGATGGATTGTATCACGTCGCGGGCGGTAGCGGTCGGAAAATGGGCGACGGGCCGCTCCACGAACTCACTTTGGACGGCTGGAACAAAACATTTGAACTCAATTTGACCTCGATGATGCTTTCCAACCAGGCCGCCGTCCGGCAGTTTTTGGCGCAAAAAACGGGCGGTTCGATTTTAAACATGGGTTCAGTTTTGGGTTTTTCTCCCTCGCCGCAGTTTTTTTCCACCCATGCCTACGCTGCCGCAAAATCTGCGGTCATCGGTTTTTCAAAATCCATCGCCGCATTTTATGCAAAATCAAATATCCGGGTGAACGTCCTCGCTCCGGCTCTTGTCGAAACGCCGATGTCAAAACGCGCCGCGCAGGACGAAAACATCATGGATTTTGTCAAAAAAAAGCAGCCGCTCGACGGCGGTCGCATCGGGCAGCCCGAAGATTTGGATGGGCTGGCGGTGTATTTTATGAGTGATTTTTCAAAATTCACGACTGGGCAGGTGGTGGCGGTGGATGGCGGGTGGTGTGTTGGGTAGTTTTTTTACCAATTTTCAAATTTCAAATTGTCAATTTCAAAAATTTATGATCGGCATCGACCTCGGCGGCACCCGGATAAAAGGTGTCGCGCTCAACCAAAACGGCCAAGTTTTGCACCAAACTAACTTGCCGACCAACGACGGCAGCGACGCCATTTGGAAAAAAGCCGTCCTCGAAACCGTCCAAAATTTGATGGAAAAATGCGGTCTCGCCTCAGGCGAGAAAACCACCGTCGGCATTTCCGCGCCCGGTTTGCCCAACGAAAATCACTCGGCCATCGCTTTCATGCCGGGACGAATGGAAGGACTGGAAAATTTTGACTGGAAAAATTACCTCGGCCAGCCCAGTTTTGTCCTCAACGATGCCGTCGCTGCGATGCTCGCCGAGGCGCGTTTTGGCGCAGCGGCGGGCAAAAAAAACGTGGTTTTGCTCACGCTCGGCACGGGCGTCGGGGGTGCGATTTTGATTGATGGAAAACCGTACGGCGGCGCGTTCAACAAGGCCGGGCACATCGGACACTCGGTCGTTGACTGGTCGGGCGACCCCGACGTGACCGGGATGCCGGGCAGTTTGGAGGAGTGCATCGGCAATTGCACCATCGAAAAGCGGAGCGGCGGGCGGTTCGCCTCGACCCACGAATTGTTGAAATTTTACAAAAACGGAGACGCCGGGGCTGCAGAAATTTGGCTAAAATCTGTCCGCCAATTGGCCATCGGCCTCGCTTCGATTACCAATATTTTATCGCCGGAAACCATTGTTTTGGGCGGCGGAATCACCGAAGCAGGCGATGACTTATTTTTACCGCTCCAAAATTTTATGGAAAAATACGAATGGCGGGCGGGCGGAAACCGGGTCGAAATCGTAAAAGCACAATTTGGCGACATCGCGGGGGCAATTGGCGCGGCGTGTTTTGCCAATGAAATGGAGGGCGGAATTTATTCCGCCTT
>JANNMS010000036.1:0-7857 GCA_031398055.1 Saprospirales bacterium
AGAGGCCGGGACTTTGACCTATCCAGATGCAGCGGTCGGCGGGAAGCCAGAAGTTGTTGGCGGGGACGCCAACAACGGCAAAGTTGACAGCCGGAACTTGATTTTCCAAGTCGATGCCACCCAATTCGAGCACTCCCAAACCTTGATTGCGATGCTTGAAAACTCGGGCGCGAACGTCACCGGGAAGGATTTCGAACTCGGGGCATTTGTCGGAAACGAATGTCGCGGCGCGGCAAAAGCGATTTGGATCGAGCCGTTGCAGGCGCATTTGTTTTTCCAAACGATTTACGCCAACACGACGGGCGAGCAGTTGAAGTTCAAATTTTTCGATGGCAAGGACATTTTTGAACTTTCGGAAAATATGTTTTTCTCTGCCGACGCGGCGGTCGGAACGGTTCAAAACCCGTTCAAATTTTCGTCCACGATTTCGGCAACCGACGAAGAACTGGAAGTTGTTGAACCATTTTTGGACGTGCTGCCGAACCCGGTTTCAGATTATGCCACCATCCGTTTTCGTTCGCCGGAGGCCGAAAACGTGCATTTTGAAATTGCGGACGCTGCCGGAAAATCAATCCAAGTTTTTGAATATCAAGCAATTAAGGGCATGAACGCGATGCTCTGGCAGGAAGCCGGAAATTTGCCGCAAGGCGTTTATTTGCTGAAAATGACGGCGGGGGAATTGGTGATGACAGAGAAAGTAGTGGTTCGGTAAAATCCTAAAAATTTTAGGATGAAAAAATTTGGGGCTGCCGGTCTGTTGACTGGCTGCCCCATTTTTTTTAAATTCAAACAACCCCTCAAAAACTCAAGCCTCCACGCCCACCAACAACTCCTCCTCCGAGAGTCCAGTTTTTTTCTTGAAACGCGATCGCAGCCTCCGAACCGAATCGGGCGAAATAGCCAGCAAATCGGCAATTTCTTTGGTGGATAAATTCATTTTGGTCAACAGCACGAGGCGGGTTTCTGCGGTGGTGAGTTCTGGGAAGTTCAGTTTCAGTTGTCCAAAAAAACCGGGAAAGACTTTTTCAAAGTATTTTCTGAACGTCGCCCAATCCGAATCTGTGAACAAACGCTGGCCGTACAAGGCTTCGATGTCTTCTTCGGCAGCGATTTTTCCGTTCGATTCTCGGGCTTCGCCGGGCACGGATGCGGCATCGAGTTTGTTTTGCAAAGCCTCGATTTGGTGTTTTTTTTCGATGAGGTGCGTGGTGAAATCCGCCAATTGCTGTTGGTTGTTTTCCAATTCTGTTTGCTGTTTTTCAATTGTTTGCGCCAGCATTTGTTCACGGGCGAGGAGCAGGTCGCTTTTGAGTTCGGCGGCGGCGAGGTCTTTTTCCGCTGCCTCTTTTAATTTTCGTTGCCGAAAACGGGCAAACCAAACGCCCGAAATCAACAGCAGGCTGGACAATCCGCCAATCCAAAAATTGCGCTCGCGCGCGAGTTGGTTTTCGCGTTCGAGGCTGGCGATTTGGGCCTGTTTTTCGCGGGTTTCGTATTTGGCCGCCGTTTCTTGGATGATTTTTTCTTTTTCTTTACTGGCAAGGGTGTCTTTGATAGATACATTTTGCTCCCGAAAATACAAAGATTCCGCCAGTTTTCCTTGCATTTTTTTCGATTTTGACAATAAGTCGGCTGTTGGTGCCGCCACGTTGTAAATTTTTCGAGCGCGACAAAATTCAAAGTTTTCGAGTAAAATGGGGTCAGCCTCCGACAGGCGATTGAGGTGAAAAAGGGCTTCCCCGGTGGTGGCTTGGATGAAATGCTGCCCGTTTCTGAACCCCGTTTCTGCCATCAATTTTTCGGCGGATGACAAAGTATCCAAAGCGGCTTGCCAGTTGTTGAGTTTGCCAAGCGAGCGAGCCATGTTGTTGATATTTTCCAACATCACGCCTTTCAGACCGATGGCTCGACGCAGCAAAAATGCTTTTTTATTGAGTTCGAGGCACTTGGCATAGTCGTTTTTTCGGGCATAGGCATTGCCTTGTATGGTCAGGGCGTATGCCCAATTGGCGGTGTCGCGGGTTTCTTCAAGCACCCGGCTCGCGCAACAACTCAAACGGATTGACCGTGTCGCCTTTGTGAATAAAAGCATTGGCGATGCCCACTTTTATGTACATCCGGTCTGCCGCGTTTTCCTGTATTTCGAGGGCTTTGTATTTCAGCAAAATGGCTTCATCTAACCTGCCGCGCAGGGTGCTGGTGCCCGAACGGCAGTCTAAGACGTTGTACAGGTGTTTTTTTATCACCAATTTTTTCGTAAAAGTCTTGCGCCAATTTGAAGTGGGCTTCCGACGAATCGAGTCGCCCGGCATAATTCTGCGCCACGCCTCGGCTAAAATGGATAAACGCACTCGCTTCCTCGTTGTCGGGGCGGATTTTTTCGTAACGCTCGGTGGTGGCGTACAATGCCTGTCCTTGATGTTTTCCAATCAGGAAAAAGCACCGTTCTTGAAAAAACGTATCCATCCAAGTCCCGGGCAGTTTTCGCACCTCGGCGGCGAGGGCATCGGCAGACAAAGTATCGGCAGCCTGCAAAAGTTGCTGCAATGCTGGCGGTGCGCTGGTGCTTGCGTTCGATTGTTTTTTTTCGGATTGGCAAGCGGTGAGCAAAACTGCAAGGCAAAAAACTAAGCAGCACCAAGTCGGGTGGGTTGATTGATTCATACTCTTCGTTTAAATTTTGGGCAAATTTACTGTTCCGTTTTCACTTTGAAAAATTTCACATTTTTGAAAGTGCCGAAAAAAAATTTTGAGGGGCATTCCAAAAACGGCGAAAAAGTGGCGAAAAACACCCCAAAAAGGCAAGTTTTTTGATTTTGTACACACTTTTGTCCGCCCCCATTTTATAAATTGCCCGAAAAGTCGTAAGATTTTTACCCCCGAAAACCAACTGAACGTACCCCAGCCCCGAGAAACCACCTTTTCATTTTCCCATACTTTTTGGAAAACGACCAACGCACCTGCTCCGCGCGAGCGGGGTGGCAGTGGCTTGTCGTGTCAAAAACTAACTCAAAATTTTTTTCAAAATCACTCTTTAAAAATGAAAAAAGCATTCATCCAACTCCTCGCAGTCCTCGCAATTGGGCTGTTTTCCGCCGCGCAACTGGCAGCCCAAACGACCCTCTCAATTCAGGGTGTCCTCCAAAACTTCGACGGCAAGGCCGTGGACAACGGTCAGTACGACGCTACGTTCAAAATCTACACCACCGACGCAGGCGGCACCGCCCTCTGGTCAGAAACGCAGACGATTCCCGTCTTGGGCGGGGTGTACAGTGTGCTGCTCGGCGCGGTCAACCCGTTGACCCTCCCTTTTGACCAGACCTATTTCGTTGGGCTGACCCTCCCCGGCGGGCTTGAACTCACGCCCCGCACGCGGCTCACGGCTTCGCCCTACGCTTTGTCTTTGTTGGGGCAGGACAACAAATTCCCCTCGACTGGAATGGTCAAAATGAGCGCGTTTGCGAGCGGCACGGACATCACCACGGCGACTTCGTACACCGTGGCGGACAGCGACCACGTCATTTACCTCGACCACACCGCCAACCAAAACGTCACCCTGCCCGCTGCCACCACTGCCAACACGGGGCGGCAGTTGTTGCTGGTGAACAAAGAAGCGGTGGCTAAAACTTTGACTGCTTCCAATTATGTAAACATCGAAGGAGCGACTTCCACCACCATTCCGGCGAAGGGTGTTGTGGAGTTGCAGTCCGATGGCTCGGTTTGGCGGCAGACGGGCGGGTATGCGACTCCTGCGAAGGCGTATGTGCGTTGTACTCCCAAACGGTTATGTCCAATGGTTCTCAGACTGTATTGCTATTTATAGAGGTAAGTGATGCTCAAAATTGCTGGAACTCCACTACTCACACCTTCACTGCTCCGCGAGCGGGTATATATAGTTTTAATGGCTCTTTTTATTACCAAGTTAGCGGTAGTACTTCGGTAGTCAATATGATAGCACATAGTAATCCACCACCGATCATAAATTTTGGAAATACATTCTCCTCCACTGGCCCTGGTGTGTTTCCATTTTCTTTTGACTTGAATATGGCACAAAATCAAACAGTTTATTTTGGCGTAACGAGCGCTAATTCTCAATCTACAACCACCGTCAGTAGTGGTTTTGGTATTTTGACCATCTTGGAAAACTAAGCCGCCTTTGCCACCTGCGCGGGCATCAACCAGCGTGCTGGGTTCGGTGCGCGAGGTGCTTTGGCAAATGGGAAAAGTTCTTTGACATATCGGTTTGCTTTCAGCAAAAAATTTGCCTTACCTTTGTGGGGCGAGTCGGCAACGTCTGAAGTCTGCGTTCACGCGGTGCGAGGGTATCCTCCTTAGGGCGATTGAGGGCTCGCTATTTTATTGACTTCCGTCAAAGGATTTTGATGGTCGAACAAGAGGGTGGCAGTAGTGCCACCTTTTTTATTGTAGAGTTCGACGATGCGTTCAATTTTGGGTTCGAGGTATTCATAAAACCTCGTTTCACCTTGTTGATAAACCCGTTGGACAGCCCAACAGAAATAATCGGCAACTGCCAGCAGTGGTTCATCCTTGAATTTTCGGATGTTGAACTGCACTTCGCCCACCGTCTGGCCGTCTCGCGCCCGCCGATTTCGCGCCTTTTCCAATGCAAAGTTTAAGTTGTGAACACCCGTGCTGCTGTCCAGTTCGGCGATGTTGAGTACCACTTTTCGTTCGTGCGGAAGTCCGCTGGAAATCAGGTGGGATAGCAGGTCTGCGTAAAATTCGCTCCTTTTTCCGTTGTGTTTTCTGGAAAAAACCTCCAAGTCTTTGTTTCCGACGACGGCTTTGAAACTACAATTAAAGGTTTGGACGAGGTCGAGAAACTCTTTGCGGAGGTCTGGCGGGTCGTCTTTGGCGTGGAAATAAAACCCGCCCTTTTGTTCGCGTTTTGCCACGCTGTACACTTTTCGGAAATAGATGCTTTTTGCGATTTCGACTTGTTTGTCAGCGATGCGCTGCCTGATTTCACCCAATTCCGTGTGAAATTGCACCATCCCCAACATAAAAATGCCGCTGACCCCTGCTTGGTCGGCAATCGGCAATCGGTTTCCGCCACTTTCAAAAAAAGTAGCGTCGCCAGCCTCGTCCAAAAACAGGTGATAGTGATGCAGCGGAGTTTTCTCCTTCTTCATGTTTGCTGAAAGTAAATTGGTAAAAGAGCGGTCAATCGGGACAAAAGTCCCCAAAAACCTCGCTTTTTTTAAAAATTTTAGAAAAAAATTTCATCAATGAAAAATATAAAACACATCGTCCCACTCTTGTTGTGGGCAATGTTGTTGACGATGAACAGCCAAACAGCGCGGGCGCAATCCAGCCCCAACTGCGAGACGTTCAGCGACAACGACTACCTCCAATCCACCTTTTTTTTCAATTACGGCAACGTCAGCAATGCCTTCAACGCCAAAATGCGGACGTACATGACCGTTGGGCAGCCGCTCATCGGCGGGTATTACAACCAGCAGGTCAAGGGTTCGTTCGGGTTTTGGTCCACGTTTTTGATGCCGCCCGCCGCCCCGACGGTCATCGCCAGCGAAGGCGACCTCGAAGACCGCATCCAAATTAACTGGGCGCCCGACCCGCTTTCGCCTGCCTCGACTTCGTTCAAATTGTACCGAAACGGCGCACTTTTGGCTACGGTGGACGGCGAAACCTTCTCTTTTTTGGATTTTAATGTCATCGCCGGAAGGTTTTACACCTACGAAGTGGCTGGCGTGAACACTTTCGGCGAAGGTGTGCGCGGCAAGAATTTGGGTTTTTTGAACCCCAACGGCGTGGTCACGGGTCAGGTGAAATCTTTTGCGGGCAATCCCGTCCCCGGCACGCTCGTGACCTTGACCCCGACGCTCGGCACCTCCGGCCTTTTTGAGGGCGACGACATGGCGTTTGCGGAGTACAACCCTGTGTATCCCCGCGACCAATTTACACTTTCAACTTGGGTCAAAATCGGTGCAGGCAATGACAACGCTGCGATTTTTGACCTCGGCTCGACGATTTCCAAAAACTGGTGGCTGCACACTTTGCCCGCTGCGAGCGGAAAAGGTGTTCGCGTCGGTTTGGGCAACGGCGTGGGCAACGTGACAAATTTGGATTACGCATTTCCAGCCGCCACCGCCGACGATTGGCACAACATCGCGGTGACGTACAACGGTTCGTCGCTGCTTTTGTATGCCGACGGCGAGTTGATTTCGACGGCGGTCGCGGCGGTTGCCAGCGATTCGATTCCCTTGTTTTTTGGGCAAAAAATAGACGACACGGGCAGTTTCACGGGAAATATTGACGAGGTGCGCTTTTTCAATCGCCAAATGTCGCAGACCGAAATTCAAATGTTTTTGAATCAAACGGTCGCCCCGGACATGGATGGCTTGGTGAATTATTGGAAATTTGACGAAGGCACGGGCAGCAAAACCTTCGACTTGACCGCGACGAAGCAAAAACTGTATTTCTGCGGCGCGGGTTTTTCCTCGGACAAACCCGATGTTTTGAACGCGGGCATGACCAACGAAGATGGTTTTTACAAAATTCCGGGCATCAATTACGCGGCAGGAACGACGTTCACGGCTCGCCCGTCGAAGAATTTTTACTACAACCAATCGCTCGAATTCAACGGGGTGAACGAGACGTTTGCCACTTTGACCGATTTTGACCTCGCCGATTCTTCGACGGTCGAAATCACGGTGAAAGGTTTTGATTTTGGGAGCAACCAATGCCTTTTGAACAAGGGCAGCCATTTCAATTTGAATTTGAACGCGGGCGATTTGGTTTTGACTTTGGGCAGCACGACGCACAATTTTGGCGCGTTGGGCATGGGCTTTCACCGTTTGACTTTCAAAATTGAGCAAGTCGGTCTCGCCTCAGGCGAGAGCGATGTTACTTTTTACAAAAATGGTGATTTGGTGGGTTCGCAGACGTTTTCGGGTGTTCCGGCAAGTTACTCGGGCGGCGGCGGCTGGCTTTTGGGCAAAAATTCGTCGGGCAATTATTTCTCCGGTTTGATTGACGAGGTGGCGTTTTACAATGATTTGTTGACTTTGCAAGACATTCAGTTGGCGGCGAGCGTCGGCACGAACTCGACGCACCAAAAATTGGCCAATTACTTCTCGCTCAACGAAGGTGAGGGCGACGACCTCGCTGATTTTGGTTTGTCGTTGACGGGCAAAGGCACGGTTTCGGGCGCGACTTGGAGCACGGGCGCACGGCTTTCGCAAATCGAACCGCATTTGTACACGCCTTCGACGCGGTTTGTCACGCTGAATCCTTCGGTGACGAGCGTGGACGGTGTGGATTTTACCGACCAAAGCACGATTCCGGTTTCGGGTTATTCTGCCACGACCCGGCCTGGAAAGTCAACGCCGCTGATTGGGATTATTCGCACAATTTCACGGTGCAGCTCGACATCGAAGGCACGGTTTCGGAAGATGTCGAGGACATCGTCGGGGCTTTTGTCAACGGTGAACTGCGCGGCACGGCCAAGTTGCAGCCCGTCAAACTGCCCGGCCCGATCACGAAGCACGAGGCATTTATGACCGTTTATTCCAATGATTTTGACGGCGAAACGGTCGAGTTCAGGATTTGGGATGCGTCGGCGTGCTTGCTTTACGGTTCTGTTTTGGAATCATTTCCATTTGAAGCCGACGGTTTGCAGGGCGCACCGCAAACGCCCACGATTTTGCACACCAATAATATGGTGCTGCGCCAAATTGATTTGCACGCGGGCTGGAACTGGATATCGTTCAATTTGGCCTTCGCAAATATTTCGCTCGGCTCCGTTTTGGCCTCGGTAAATGACCCGGTCGGCGATTTGTTAAAAAGCCAAACGCAGTTTTCGCAAAACGACGC
>JANNMS010000102.1:0-37341 GCA_031398055.1 Saprospirales bacterium
CAAATCCCGAAGGGATTTTATGTTTTCAGGCGCGAGTTTTTACATAAAATCCCTTCGGGATTTCTCGTGCATGTCCATTTCAATTTCTATAAACATAGATTCCCTTCGGGAATGGATTTTAATGCGTTTGACCTGATTTGAATGCTATTTCTTTGCAGTTAAAATGCCCTTCGTTTATGAAAAAATTTTCTTTCCTTGATTTCTTTTTTACCACGCTGTTGCTGACATTTTCCATGGTTTCTCAAAAAAGTTACGCGCAACAGTTGCCTCTTTTTGCCCAATATCGCGAAATGCATGGCTTGATTAACCCTGCTTCCGTCAATTCTGATTATCTATTGTACCACATCCGCGCTTTTGGCGGGCTGGGTGCACGGATGCAGTGGACAAGTGGAACCAAGGATTCGGGTTTTCCGAGAACGCAAGTGCTGCATGGCTCTTATTTGTGGGAACGGGACAACTCCAGTTTGTTGTTCGGCGCGCACCTGATAAACGATCAAGTTGGGAGGGTCGGGACGACAGGGCTGACTGCCCGTTTTGCCGTCATTCTTTCGGACGATCCATTTGAGCATGGCTTGGTCGGAGGCCTAAATGTGGGCATCAACAACTACCGGGTCAACTTGACCAACGCTCGGACACACGACCCCGGCGACGTCAAAGCATCTCAAAATCAAAGCATTTTTTACCCCGATGCAGGCCTCGGCGTTTTTGGTTACCAGCGTTTTTCCAACGACAATTTTATGTACGGCGGAATATCTGTCCCACAAATACTTGGTTTGAACTTGCAGTTTCGCGGGGAAAACAATGAATTTTCAATCAAGCAAGTCCGGCATTATTATGCTCAGGGTGGCTACCTTTTTCATTTGCGCGATGAATATTCTTTTATTGAGGTGTCAAGTTGGGTGAAATATGTGCCAAAAACGCCCGTCAATGCTGATATCAACATTCGTTACCGGATGGGCTCTATTTTTTGGGTCGGTTCAGGTTTCAATACCAGTGGCATGCTGCATCTTGATGTTGGGGTGGTTTTGGGTGCTGAAAATTCAGAGAATATTTACAAACTTGGCTTTGGCAACTCGTCCAGTTTGTCGAGGCTGCGCCCGTATTTTGGCAACACCCGCGAATTGAATTTGGGCGTGGGATTCGGCAATTTTTAGCATTTTAATCAGACCTGTCATGAAAATTTTCCAATCACTCGCCTTCGTCATTTCCTGTTTTTTCACCACTCCGCTGATTGCTCAAGAAGTTCGGGAGTGGTCGTTCGGCACGGCACTCGAAAACGTAGTGCTCCACGCCACCGAATCGTCCGACGGTAGCATCGTGGCCGTCGGGATCGAGGAATCCATGTTTGAAGATGTGCGTTCGGCAGCCGTTTGGCGACTCGATCCATCGGGAAAAACTTTGAACAAGGCCACTTTCGGAAACGGCAAATGGAATTTTGCCAAAAAAATCATCGAAACCAAAGACCGGAATTTGGTGGTCATCGGCAACAATTCCCCCGCCAAAACTTCGGCCAACTGGCACCGCTATTCCGATTCGATCACAGGTTGGGTAAAAATATTTTCCGAAAAAATGAAAACCGAAGCCAGCCACGATTTTTCACTCGGCCAACAAGTTTTCGACGTCGTTTGGCTGGAATCAAGGCAGGAAATCCAAGTTTTGGGGATTGAAAAAGGAAACATTTTCCTAAAAATTTTGGATAAAAACGGCCACGAAACGGCCTCGATCAATCTTTCCCAAAAATCAAAAATCAGCAATGCCGTGTCCGCCGGACTGCTGCTGCACGAAAACTCGACCTACATTTTTGGGGCAAAAAAAAAGAACGACGACTCGCCCGCGACCCCTTTTTTGATTTCGATAAATGATACCGGCGAAACCCAATCGGTAGATTTTTTTGAAAATGAAATTGAATCGGTTGCCGGGATGGTTGGCATTGGCAAAAAACTTTTCCTCGTCGGCACGGCCAAACAAATCCGGACGCGGGAAAATGCTTTTTTGCTCACCATCGCCACGAATTTGGAAAAAAAAGGAGCCGATTTTTCATTTCAAGAATACGAAGAACGCGAGTTCGACGAGGCAAAAGGCATCATCGTGCTCAACGATGACTTGCTGGCGATTTTTGGAAATTCCCGTTCCCAAAAACTTGGGTCAAAAAACGACGATGGTTTTGTAATTTGGGTGAACAAAAAAGGCAACACGCAAACTCCCAAACCCAGTTTTTGGGGCGAAAAATTGGCTGAATCATTTGAAACGGCTTTCATCCGGGGAGATTCCGCGCTCTGGTTGATGGGTTTTAGGGACAAAGGCAACTTTTTTGGAGGCAACAACGATGGATTTGCCCTGCGTTTTCAAAACAATTTTACCAAAAAAATTGACCCGGCGCGGATTCCAAAAACCAAATACGTTCCGCCCCCGGTCGAAATCGTAGATGTTGCAGATGTTCCGTTTCCGTCGCCACCGCCGCCGAAAATAGACCCGCCGAAAATAGATCCAGATATAAAACCCACTTCCGTCCGCCCAACCATCAGCTACATTGGTTTTGAAAAAGACGAGGCCGACACGGTGCGCTACCGCAATGAATTTGAGTTGAAAACAACCATTATTTCCCCGGACAAATTGATTTTGGCAGATTTTCGCCTAAAATTCAATGGGCGAGAATACCATCTCGGCCAATCGGCCAAAGATTTGAAAGCCACCCTGAACAAAAAAGACGACGAGCGGTACGACCTGCGCTGCACCCTGAAACTGCAACCACAATTCAATACTTGTCAGGTTTGGACGGAGGCGACGGGCAGCAAAAAGTCCACCACCGAGGCTCGCGTTCGGTACGCCCCGCACGACCGCGGGATTTTGTACGTGGTCAGCATCGGTGTGCCGGACGAAAGCGGTCGGCTGAAATACACCCAAAAAGATGCCGAGGATTTTGCCGATCTTTTCAAAAATCAAAAAGGAAAATTGTACGAAAGGGTGGAAATCAACCTGCTGAACACACAGGAACAAACGCTGAACCAAAACATGGCCGGGGCAATCACGTATTTCACCTTGCTGAACAAACGCAACGCCCTGACCGAAAAAGATGGCATCGTGCTGTTCATTTCGACGCACGGATTGATTGATGACAACGGCGATTTTCGCCTGAAATCGAGCAAATACGACTCGGAAAACAAGAAATACACCACCCTCAGTTTCAAAGAAGACATCCTCGATGTGCTCCAACCGCTGCCCTGCAACAAGTTTGTGTTCATTGATGCCTGCCATTCCGGCTCGGTCAACAAAGAATTGTCGGGTAGAAAAGATGTGGCCGACGATTTCAGCGGGGCATTCGCCAAATTGATTGAGTCCACCAAAGATGTGCGGGTGCTGGCTTCCTGCGGCTCCGGCGAGTTCAGTTACGAAGACGACGACTGGGAGAACGGGGCTTTCACCAAAGTCTTTAAAGACATGCTTTCGCAAAAAAGTATCTGCGAACAGTTGGACAAGAATGGCGATTTGGCCATCAGTTTGAGCGAACTGTATTTTCCCTTGCAAAAAAATGTGCAGGACGCGGTCAAAAAAACGCGGAAAAACGCAAGCCAAACGCCGTTTATTCCGAAAAAACAGTTGGAGGAGGATGTGCCGTTTTTTGCTTTTTGAAAAAATTAAAATTTTATCACCACTATTTTTAGACACTCAAAATTTTCTTAAAAATGGCTTTTCGCATTTCGTTTTTTGCTTGGGCAAAAGTTGCAGTTTTGGTGGCTTGGCTGTTGCCTTTTCGGAGTGTTGGGCAGTGCGACCCGGTGCATGATTCTTTGGAATTGGTTAAGTTTTTTGATGCGACGGGTGGGGTGAATTGGAAAAATAATACCAACTGGAAAGTGGCGGGAAAAAAAATAAGTACTTGGAGTGGAGTTGAAATAAATAGTGAGGGGTGTGTAACCGAATTAGATTTGGATGACAATAACCTCACGGGAACACTTATAAATTTTGAATTGCCTAATCTTGAATGGTTCAAATGCTCTAGAAATCAATTGACCGATACAATTCCGAATTTTGATAAATTGCCAAATCTTGAATATTTCCAATGCGGTGAAAATCAATTGACCGGTACAATTCCTAATTTTGATAAACTACCTAATCTTTATGAAATCGCTTGCTTTCGAAATCAATTGACCGGTACAATTCCTAATTTTGATAAATTACCTAAACTTAAAAATTTCAATTGCCATGAAAATCAATTGAAAGGATCAATTCCGAATTTTGATAAATTGCCTAATCTTCTATATTTTTTTTGCAATGAAAATCAATTGACAGGCTCAATTCCAAATTTTGACAAACTGCCTAATCTTCTATTTTTCGATTGCGGTGAAAATCAATTGACAGGCTCAATTCCAAATTTTGACAAACTGCCTAATCTGTATAGTTTTATTTGTCAGTTAAATCAATTGACAGGCTCAATTCCAAATTTTGACAAACTGCCTAATCTGTCAAGTTTTATTTGTCAGTTAAATCAACTGACAGGCGCAATGCCAAATTTTGATAAACTGCCTAATATAAACTTTTTTAGTTGCAATAATAATAAAATAACAAGCAAAATTCCTATTTTTGATAAATTTTCTAATCTTGAATATTTCTGGTGCTGGTCTAACAACTTTACTTTTCAAGATATTTTGCCTAATGTCGGTGTCGGAATTAGTTTCAATTATTTTCCACAAGATTCAATATTTAAAGACACCACACTTTCTGCCTACCCCGGAGAAAAAATAGATATTTCACTGGACGTGGATGAAGACATTTCAACCAATATTTATCGGTGGTTTAAAAATGGTGTTTTTCAATTTGAAGTTATTGGCGATAATAATTTTAAAATCCAAAGTTTTCAGCCAACCGATGTCGGCGACTGGCATGTGGAAGTGACCAACCCAAATGTCCCAGACCTCACACTTTTCAGCAAAAAAATTACGCTGCAAGTTTCAGAATCTCTCCTCCCCGAAAACACCGAAACCGACGTCTTCACCCCCGACGGCGACGGCCTGAACGATGAATTTATCATCCAAGAACTCGAAGCAGACCCCGCAGCCTTCCCCGGCAATGAATTCATTGTTGTCAACCGCTGGGGCGACCGGGTTTTTACCAAAAAAATTACGACAACTCGTGGCGCGGCACGAACCAAAACGGCGAGCCGCTGCCGCAAGGCACTTATTTTTATGTGATTTTGCTGGACAAAACGCGTGCGGAAAAACAGCGGAAGGGTTCGGTGCTGCTTGTTCGGTGAGGATCAAAATATTGCTGGTGAGAAGACAAGTAATTGATTACTAACGGTTTGCCGTTGTTGGCTTGGCTGCCGACAACGGCATTTCACATAAATTCTTTACCAAAATATTTTTTAAAGATGAAAGCAAATCTTCCCCTCCTTCTTTCCTTTTTTTTGCTTTTTGGCAATCCACTTTTTTCTCAAAGTACCCTACCGCCAGAAATGGTGTCCGTCACCGGAACCGGTTTTAATGGTTTTCAGATGGGTTGCACGTTTGGACAAAGCAATTTGTCTTTGTGCGATGTGGTGGACGAAACACTCCACGCGGTCAAATTGCCCAGTTTTTTCATCGCAAAATATGAATTGACGCAAGGCCAATGGTTGCAGTTGATTGCGCCGCAGGATTTCATGCCGGGCTGGAATCCGGGAAATGGAAGTGGTCCATTATTTCCCTGCGCCGATTTGAGTTTTTACGAAGCCGCTACGTTTTGCAATCGGCTGAGCAAGTCGCAGGGTTTGACGCCGTGCTATTATTCCGACCCAGAAATGACCCTCGTTTTCGACAACTGGTTCGGCACAAACAACAACAACACGCCAACTTTCATGGACATTTATTGGCACAAAGGCGCAAACGGCTATCGAATGCCCACCGAAGCCGAGTGGGAATACGCGGCTCGCGGCGGCATTTTTAGCCAAGATAAATTGTACGCTGGCAACGACAATATCAATCCGGTGGCGGTTTACAACCCGATTCATCCAAATGACAATCCAGTCAAAAGTCAACCGGTGGGCAGCAAAGCACCCAATGAATTGGGTTTATTCGACATGTCAGGCAATTTGTGGGAACGCTGCTGGGATTTTTACGGCCAAGATTATTACTCGACCGGCGACCCCTGCTCACCTTTTGGCTCGACGACGGGCGATGCCAGCCAAAACCGCGTTTTTCGAGGTGGCAACTGGAATTTGCCGCCCGTCAATGCCCGGATGGCCGACCGCAGTTTTTACTGGCCGGGTTATCGAGGATATAACTTTGGTGTGCGGCTCGCCCGGTGGACGGTGATGAATACCAAAGCCACCGACACTTTGGATTGTGGGACAAATTCGCTCGTTCTCCAAGCCTCGTCGAGCATTCCAAATGCTACTTTTTTGTGGAAAAATGCGGCAGGGCAAACGCTTTCCGGCCAAAATCCGACGGTCACGGCCACCGGTCGCTACACTTTGACGGTAAATGACCCCGCGACGGGCTGCGTTTTTACTTCCTCAACTTGGGTGGTGGCTTGCCAAAACAGTGCCTGCGACGTCGCCGCCGACCGCTCCAACCTCGTCAAAATCTACAATTCAACCAACGGCTCCGGCTGGAATTTTCAAAACAACTGGCTCTCCGCCCAACCCATCAACCAATGGTACGGCATCGTAACCAACGCAAACGGCTGCGTCGAGGAGATTTTGCTTGCCGACAACAAATTGACGGGCACGCTTCCGACGGGTTTGTCTTTTCCAGAATTAAAAAATTTGAACTTCGGCGGCGGCGGGGTCAACCAAATCGCGGGCACTGTTCCGACCGATTGGGATTTGCCGCAGGTTGAGTTTCTCAATTTTTCATCGAACAAATTGACGGGCAACATCCCGAATTTGAATTTTCCAAATTTGAAAGAAATCTTCTTTTCAAACAATCAATTCAGCGGCTCGGTGCCCAACCAAACCCAATTGCCGAACCTCGAAAAATACCATTTTCACACCAATCCGCTTGCGGGGACGATTCCAGTTTTTACCAATTTGCCCAAATTGAAAGAACTCTCGGCGTTCAATTGCAATTTCAGCGGGTTCGCCACGCAGACCAATTTCATCAATTCCGGGCAGCCGTTTGACCTGCTCCAATTGGAAGGCAATCAATTTACTTTTGAAGATTTGCTGCCCAATCTCGCGGGCATCAATTTTACCGGCACGGCGGGCAACCGAAGTTACTCGCCGCAGGATTCGGTTTTTTTGGAAACCACTTTTACCAAAAACGTGGGCGACGCTTTGACCATTGATTTGGTTTTCGATGCCGCCGCCGCCGCGCCGGGTACTGTTTTTTCATGGTTCAAAAATGGACAACCGTGGACACCGCCCGCGCCGAACGTTTCGAGTTCGAACAAATTGATTTTCAATAATTTACAATTGACCGATGCCGGAGAATACCACGTGCAGGTGACGAATCCGGGCGTGTCCCCGTTGACACTTTTAGGCCGGAAAATCACGATTTTTATTCAAAATAATTCAAGCAGTGGCAAGGATTGCTGGGAAAAAATTGCGAAACCGACCAATTTGGAACTGCAATCTAATTGGTTTTTTGATGAAAATACGGGCATCGCTGTCGGTGGTGATGGCACAAATAGTGGAATCATTTTGCGTACGACGAACGCCGGATTGAACTGGACACCGGTTTTGACCACTTCGATTGGCTCGCTGGAATCGGTCGTTTTTCCAACCTCCCAAATTGGTTGGGCAGTCGGCACGAACAATTTGATTGCCAAAACGATCGACGGCGGATTGACTTGGACGGCCGCCCCCATTTCTTCCACGCCTCCGGTGGGCGCGAGCATTTCGCTGAACGATGTTTTTTTTAAAAATGTAAATGAAGGATTTATCGTCGCGGCGAACGACCGCCTTTTCAAAACGGTGAACGGCGGCAATTCGTGGACACTTTCGCAGGGTGTGCTTTCTGATTTGATTGCCATCACTTTTCCAACTGCATCGATTGGATACATCGGCGGTTCGAACGGGCGAATGTTGAAAACTACCGACGGCGGCGCGAATTGGAACGCAGCCGTCACCGATGCCGGGAGCAGCGCGGATTTGGTGCGGATTGACGAGATTTTCTTTTTGGACAACAGCGTCGGCTGGGTGGTGGGCAATAATGCTCAAGATCCTGCCCGGGGGTACATCAAAAAAACAATGGACGGCGGGGTATCTTGGGAAGAACAGGGCTGCCAAATCTGCACGCCCAATTTCCCATTTCCATTTCCCGGCATTTCAAATGTCTATTTTACGGATAGTCTAAATGGTTGGGCAACTGGTGCTGGTGCATCTTTTTTTCAAACAAACAACAGCGGCGCAACTTGGAATTACAAACAGGGCGGCGGCTCGCTTTGGCTCAATCGGATGTTTTTCGTCGGCACGACGGCCTATGCGGGTGGAAAAGAAGGTGAAATTTTTAAATTGATTGATTGCCCAACCACAAAATGCCCCGACGATTCGACTGCTTTGGTTGCTTTTTACAATGCCACCGGCGGCGATTCTTGGACAAAAAAAGACAATTGGAAAACGGCTCAACCTCTCAGTTTATGGCATGGCATCAAACTCAACGTCAACGGCTGCGTCGAAGAAATTTTGCTGGCAGACAACAAATTGACCGGCACGCTCCCGACGGGTTTGTCTTTTGCAGAATTGAAAAATTTGAATATCGGCGGCAATGGCTTGAACCAAATCACGGGCAATTTCCCGACCGGCTGGAATTTGCCGCTGGTTGAGTTTCTCAATTTTTCATCGAACAAATTCACAGGCAACATCCCGGACTTGGCTTTCCCAAATTTGAAAGAAGTTTTCTTTTCAAACAATTCTTTCAATGGATCGGTGGCCAATCCGACCCAATTGCCGAACCTCGAAAAATATCATTTTCACACCAATCCGCTCGCCGGGACAATCCCTGTTTTTACCAATTTTCCCAAGTTGAAAGAACTTTCGGCGTTCAATTGCAATTTCAGCGGGTTCGCCACGCAGACCAATTTTATCAATTCCGGGCAGCCATTTGACCTGCTCGAATTGGAAGGCAACCAATTTACTTTCGAAGATTTGCTGCCCAATCTGGCGGGAATCAATTTTACGGGCGCGGCTGGCAACCGAAGTTACAATCCACAGGATTCAGTTTTTTCTACAACTATTTTATCTAAAAATGCCGGAGATGCTTTGACCATTGATTTGGGGTTTGATGCCGCAGTGCCCAACAACAAATACGCTTGGTTTAAAAATGGGTTGGCATGGACACCGCCCGTTCCGAATGTTTCAAACTCCAACAAATTGATTTTCAATAGTTTGAAATTGGCCGATGCCGGAATGTACCAAGTACAAGTGACCAATCCGGGTGCGTCGGCATTGACACTTTTTGGAAGGAAAATTACGATAAATGTCACCTGCGCCGCGCCGCCAAATATCTCGGCGACGGGCGGTACTTTGCCCTGCGGGGGAGCCAGCATCAATTTGAACGGGGGTTCAACCGCGCCGGGCGCGATGTTTAGTTGGACGGGGCCGGGTAGTTTTTCGTCCATTTTGGATGACCCATTGGTGAATGTGCCGGGGACTTATTTTTTGACCGTCACCGACCAAAATGGCTGCACGGCGAGTGCTTCGGCAACCGTCGTCGTCAGCACGCCTCCCGGAGCCACAATTGCCCCGGCTGGCGCAACTACATTTTGCAGCCCCGGCAGCGTTGATCTCACCGCAAACACTGGATCTGGGCTGTCTTATCAATGGAAAAAAGATGGGATTGACATTTCCGGTGCAACTTCTGCTATTTTTTCGGCCACAGAATCGGGCAGTTTTACGGTTGTCGTTACCAACCAAAATAATTGCTCGGCTACCTCGATGCCCATTTCTGTACAGGTAAATACCTCACCGCCAGTTACGATTAGCGCGTCCAGTGCAACCGTATTTTGCAGCCCGGGCAGCGTTAGCCTCACCGCAAACACCGGATCGGGGCTATTTTATCAATGGAAAAAAGATGGCAACGACATTTCTGGTGCGACTTCTGCCGTTTTTTCGGCCACTGAATCTGGCGGTTTTTCGGTCGTCGTCACCAACCAAAGCGGTTGTTCGGACACTGCTTTGGTGACCATTATTGAACTCCCCGCACCAATGGTGACCGCCATCGCGCAACCTGCCAGTTGCAACCAAAGCAATGGCTCGGTGATTTTGACAGTCGGCAATTCCAGCAATCCAATGTTTTTGTGGAGCAACGGCAAGACTATGAAAGATTTGACAGATGTAGGAACGGGTGTTTTTTCCGTGACCGTCACCAGCCAAAACGGCTGCACCACGACTGCCACCGCCACCGTCACCTCCGCCGACGCCGCGATGCTCGTGGCCACTTCGACCCAATCGAGATGTGATCAGCCGACGGGAGCCATCAATTTGAACGTCAGCGACACGACGGGCACGCCTACTTTTCTTTGGAACAATGGTTTAACAACTCAAAATCTTCAAAATTTATCTGCCGGAAATTACACGGTGACCGTCAAGAACGGCAACGGCTGCACCTCGGTTGCGACTGCGACGGTCGCCAATTTTCCACCGCCAACAGCCACCGCACTCGGCGGAACGGTGGATTGTTCTGGCGCGTCAGTTGTTTTGCAAGGCAGTTCGGGCAGTGCCGGGGCGCAGTTTTCGTGGTCGGGGCCGGGCGGTTTTTCGTCCATTTTACAAAATCCATCGGTCAGCACGGCTGGACAATATTTATTGAAAGTCACCGATCCGGCTTCCGGTTGCACGGCGACCGCCGCCGCGACGGTCATTTTGAACGGCAACGCACCGACCGCAGCGGTTTTGAAAAATACACCGCCGACCTGTTTTGGCCTCGCCGACGGTAGCATCGAAGTAGGCGTGGTGACGGGCGGCACTGCACCTTATTTATATGCTTTGGGAAATGGGGCATTTTCCGCAAACCTCAAATTTGGAGGCCTCGCCGCCGGAAGTTTTACGATAAAAGTGCAGGATGCCAATGGTTGCGAGTTCTCGAAAACGATTAATTTGTCGCAGCCAGCAGCGATTCTGATAAATTTGGGTAGCAAAATGACCCAAGATTTTGGGGTCGAGTTCAGTTTGACCGCGCCGCCGAATTTTGCAAAATACCTGTGGAGCAACGGTTCGACGACCGCCGAAATCAAATTGGCACCACCGCCCGGCACCTATTTTTACATGGTGACCGTCACCGATGCGAACGGCTGCACGGCCACCGACGAAGTGGAAGTCGAGATTTTGGAAAAAGGGCTGCCGCCAAATACCGATCCCGATGTTTTCACGCCAAATGGCGATGATAAGAATGAATTCTACATCGTGCAGGAACTTGTCGATTCGCCAGATGGCTACCCAGACAATGAGTTCCTTGTTTACAATCGTTGGGGCGACCAAGTTTTTTACAAAAAACCATACGACAACAAATGGGACGGCAAGAACCAAAACGGCTCACCGCTTCCGGAAGGGACGTACTATTATTTGATTTTGCTGGACAAATCGCGTGGTGAAAAATTGAGGCACGGGGCGGTATTGATTTTGAGATGAGGAATTGGAAAGCCCAATTGCCTAACATTTTTCAAAAAAAATCATCACTTAAAAAGTAAAACTTAAATTTTTCAACCAATGAAGAAAATCATCCAAT
This sequence comes from Saprospirales bacterium, assembly GCA_031398055.1. Lineage (GTDB taxonomy): Bacteria > Bacteroidota > Bacteroidia > Chitinophagales > Saprospiraceae > M3007. Next base: position 11,643 of record JANNMS010000102.1, read on the forward strand.
CCATGCTGTTTTGCCTACTGGCAAATTTCACGGCGCAAGCCCAACAAGTACCACAAGCCATTCATTATCAAGCGATTGCCCGCGATAATGCTGGCAAACCGATGACTGAAAAAATTGATGTCGAGTTCAACATCCGCGATGGTTCGGCGAACGGAACGATTGTGTACGCCGAAACGCACAACGATTTAAAACCCAATTCTTTTGGGTTATTTTTTGCCGAAATCGGGCGCGGCGGTCAAAAGCAGGGCGATTTTTCCATGATAAATTGGGCGAGCGGCCTGATGTTTCTCGAAACAGAAGTTGATGGCAAATCGCTGGGGACGGTTCAACTTTTGACGGTGCCGTATGCGTTTTTTGCGGAGTCGGCGAACGAGAGACAGCAGTTAGATTTCAATCCGACGACCCGGCAATTGAGTATTTCTTCTGGAAATACGGTTGTGCTGCCGGGCATTGGGCAGGTCAGTTCGACTGAAATCACTGACGGTTCGATCCAAATTGTAGATTTGGGTTTTTCGCTGCCGCAAAAATTGGACGACCTCACCGATGTGTCTGCCGCGCTGCCGATTGCCGATGGAAAAGTGTTGAAATGGGATGTCGCTGCTGGAGCATGGCTGCCAAAAAACGATGAAACAGGCACTGGTTTCACCGGAACATTGGATGGTTTAACCGACGTGAATACTGCAGGAGCGACTGCTGGGCAGGTTTTGCAATGGAATTCCAGCACCCAAATCTGGGAACCAAAAACTTTGACAGCACCCGGCGATGATTGGGGCAGTCAAACTGTCCAAACCAACATCACAAAAATCACGGGCGATGGCAAAGCCGTACCGCTCAGCCTCGCAGCGAACGCAGTTACCGACATGGAACTGTCCAACAATGCCGTCACTGCTCCAAAAATCGATAAAATGGGTGCTACGAATGGGCAGGTTTTAAAATGGAACAACACAGCCAACCGCTGGGAACCGTCCGCCGATGAAAAAGGCGTTGGCGGCGATGACTGGGGTATCCAAAAAGTCCAAACCGTCCCCGCAAAAATCACGGGCGACGGCGATGCCACGCCGCTCAGCCTTGCGGCGAACGCAGTTACTGCCTTCGAACTGGCTGACAATGCCGTGACCGCGCCCAAAATTGACAAAATGGGTGCCACGAATGGGCAGGTTTTAAAATGGAACAACACAGCCAACCGCTGGGAACCGTCCCCCGATCAAACTGGCATTGCAACGGTGGAGGTGTCGACACCGCTTTTGGGCGATGGCTCGGCGGGAAGCCCCATTCAACTTGCGCCGGGAAATTCATTTGGGGATGTTTTGTTTTGGGATGGTTCGCAGTGGATACCGCAGCAAATTGCCAGTTCTGATTGGAGTATTTTTGGAAATTCTGGGACTGACGCATCGTTTAATTTTATTGGGACTACGGACGATCAGCCGATTTCCTTTCGGACGAATTTCACGGAAAGGATGCGGTTGGAGCGGGACGGAAGGTTGCAACTTTTTAATTCTCAGACCGAAACTACCATTGTCGGGCAAGCGGCTGGCGAGTTTAATACTGGCTGGTGGAACAGTTTTTTTGGCACAAACGCAGGCAAATTGACTACTGGAAATAACAATTCTTTTTTCGGCGCGGGGGCAGGGATATCAAATACGTCCGCTTATGATAACAGTTTTTTCGGACAAGCAGCAGGTGCCAGTACCACAACAGGGGGATCCAACAGTTTTTTTGGGGAAGCGGCTGGATTGGAAAATGTTGGTGGACAGTATAATTCCTTTTTTGGAAGGTGGTGCGGACAAAAGAATTTAACGAATGGTAATTCCTTTTTTGGGGCATCAGCAGGGCAGTCAAATACATGGGGTGGTGAAAACTGTTTCTTCGGTTTTGAAGCTGGGCAATTTAATGAAACAGAAGGAGGTAATACATTTATGGGTTATCAAGCGGGAAAATTTAATACAGGCGGTAGTTTAAACTGTTTTTATGGAGGAAAAGCAGGCTATAAAAATATATCAGGAGATAGAAACTCTTTTTTTGGGGTTTGGGCTGGTTATAATAACACAACTGCAGGTGGCAACAGTTTTTTTGGGCGCGAGGCTGGACTTAATAATATATCAGGTGAGGGAAATAACTTTTTCGGGGAGGGGGCTGGTGGTGCCAATACAACCGGAATGGATAATTGCTTTTTTGGTAATACAACAGGTTTTTCAAATCAATCCGGGAGGAGGAATATATGCGTTGGAACTATTGCGAATATTCAGGGGATAGATTTCGAAGGAGATATTTGTCTTGGTTTTAACGCTGCCACTTTTGGCAATTATAACTCAATTGCAATCGGAATAGATGCCCAATCCAATGCCTCAAATAAGGCAGTGATTGGCAATCTAATAACCACATCTTCAATTGGAGGAAGATTCGGCTGGTCAACGTTATCTGATGCCCGTTTTAAAACCAATATCCGCGAAAATGTCCCAGGTCTGGCATTGCTCAATCTGCTTCGTCCGGTCTCGTACCGTTTTGATGTTGATGGCATGGATAAATTTCTTGGCACGACTGCTCGCCGTGCGGAACGTGGCGATACAGTCTCACTGCGGGAAATCGAGGCACGTCGAGAAGCGGCGGCGGTTACGGTCACGGGTTTTCTTGCCCAAGAAGTTGAACAGGCAGCCCGCTCGCTCGGTTACGAATTCTCAGGTGTGGATGCACCTGCCAACGAAAAAGATACCTACGGTTTGCGTTACGGAGATTTTGTGCCCGTGCTCGTCAAAGCCGTCCAAGAACAGCAGCAAATCATCGAGCAACAGCGGCAGCAATTGGAAAATCAGGGAAAAATGCTCACCGATTTGCAAGCAAACCTCGAAGCACTCGCACAATCTTTCAAACAATTAAAAGCACAAATTGACAGATGAAACACATCCTTTCTTCTTTTTTCGCCCTTGCATTTTGTGCATCGGCAATCGCCCAGCAGAAACCGGACGGCCAATGGTTGGTCAACTCCGCGGGATATTTTTTTCAATCTGGAAACATGACCATCGAATTCAGCATCGGGGAAGTGGCCATCCATACTTTGGATCTCGCTTCTGGATACATCACACAGGGCGTTGTCCAACCCGAAGAATTGGCCGTTTTTGATTGTTCGAGTGCAGTTTCTTTGGGTGCGGACACCACCCTCAAATTGGGCGATTCTCTGGTTTTGAGCATCGGAGCAAGTGCCGCTGCATTTCAATGGAACACCGGCAGCACGGCACCCCAAATCACGGTGAGCCCCCAATCTTACACAAAATATGCAGTCACCGTCACCGGCGCGGACGGCTGCACAGCCTCGGACGAGATTGCGATCAGTCTTTATGGCATACCAACAAATGGTCAATCTGATGTATTCACCCCCGACGGCGACGGCAAGAATGACACCTTTATCATTGAAGAATTGAAAAAAGACCTCAACTGCTGCCCCGGAAACGAGTTCATCGTTTTCAATCGCTGGGGCGATCGCGTTTTTTACGACTTCGAGTATGAAAACAAATGGGATGGTAGAAACCAAAGCGGCGAGGAACTGCCGCAAGGCACCTACTATTATTTGATTTTGTTGGATAAATCGCGGGCAGAAGAACAGCGTCGCGGCACGGTGCTGATTGTCCGCTGAAAAAACTTGGGATTTACTGGCTTCGGCAGACCCGAAAACCAATATTGAAAACCCCTTTTTCGGGCAGTTCGGAGTTTCGGGCAGTCGTTCGGCAACTGCCGGGAGCCACACTCCACGCCCCGCCGCGAATCGTGCGGGGCGATTGGAGGTCGCCCGGTTGTTGGGTGCCCGGGTTGGTTTGAAATTCTTTTGGGTAATTTTCTTGGTAAACATCCCAGCACCATTCCCAGACATTTCCGCTCAAATTATAAATGCCTTCCGGTGTCGGGCGGAGCGATTTGACGGGCGCAGCCATCGAAAACCCATCCGATTGGGTTTGTAATCCGTTTTGAAATGGGCAATCTTTTTCACAAAAATTGGCCACTTTGCTGAGCTCCTCTATTTTTGAAGTACCGGCAAATGCTGTTTTTTGCCCACCGCTGCGAGCTGCAAATTCCCATTCGGCTTCGGTTGGCAAACGGTAGCCATCGGCTGACCAATTGCATGAAATTTTATCTGACGAAATAGTATAGCATGGTGTCAGCCCCTTTTTGATACTCAGCCAATTGCAATATTCGAGGGCATCCAACCAACTGACAAAAACGACTGGCAGATTTTCTTGATGCAATTTCACCCGGTTGCCCTGCCCGTCGCATTGCCAATTTGCGCCTGCTGCTTTTTGCCAACGGCCGTTAAAAATAAAGCCCCAACCGGTGGTTTCGGCAGTGGTTTTGTACTTTTTTTCCAAAACAAATTGCCGAAAATCGGCGATGGAAACTTCGGTGGGCGAGAGATAAAAACCGTCCAATTTTACGGTGTGCGCCGGGCTTTCGTTTTCTTCGCCTTCGTCAGAACCCAACGAAAAAGTGCCGTCGGCAAACGAAACAAAATCATCGGGCAATTCTGGGCAACCTTTGTTGAAAGCAATTCCCGGTTTTTCGGGGCAGCGGTCGATGTGATCTGGCACTCCATCTTTATCCCTGTCCGGGCAACCGTTGGCCGAAATTAGCCCAAAAACAGTTGGGCAATCGTCCAAAATATCAGGCGTGCCATCTTTGTCGGCATCCAATTTTGCTTTGTCGGGCGGCGGCAAAAACTCTGGCAGGGCAAAAAATGGGATATCGCTGAGTTCGCTGCGCGGTCGCTGCGGAATCTGGATGCCTCTATTGACAGCCAGCACCAACCGCTGCACCTCCGGTTTGACATAGTTCCAAATTTCATTTAAAGTAATAAAATGGTCTTTGTTCACATCCGCAGCGCCAGCCAAACCGCTGAGCAAGGCTTCGGTAAATGCCCCATTTTGCCAAGTCGAGTCTTCGTGGCTGGTTTGGTCGGCACTGCTCGAAGCAAAAGTCACGATGCCATCCTGCAATTTTGACAATGAATCAATCGCCTCGTTGATGTCTTTAAAACCCTGCCTGCCACCGCCGCTGTGGCAAGCGTCAATCAAAATCAATTTTTTACATTTTACACTTTTCAATTTTTCCAAAATAAAAGAATATGAAACCGAAGTCGATGTTGGCGCACCGGCATCATAATCATCGCCATGCAGATACAACATCCCAGCATCCAAAAAACCGTGCGAACTGATAAACAACACTACCACGTCGGCAGGGCGGATGTCCCCCAGTTTGAATTTGGTGGCACAGCGTTCGATTTCCCGATTCATATTTGTAGTGTTGGCTTTTTCGCCCGTCAATTTGACAATATCTATTTTTCCATAAATTTTGTCCTCTTGACTTTTAAACAAATCGGCGATGTCGATTGCATCTTTTGCCGTGAATTTCAAATCGCGGGGGCTGGTTCCAAAAACGAGTAGGTGGAGGTTCGGTTTGCCGTAATTCGCCACGCCGAAAGGTTTGGTGCGACCAATTCCCGTGCTGCCGTCGTAAATCACCTCGATTTTGTGGCTCCCAGTGGGCACGATGACCGTTTTTTTGAAAGTAGTTCTCGACAACGTGCCCACTTCGGCCTTCCCGGAACGCTCGCGTTGACCATCAATCAGGATGGAAAAATCTTCCAAACGGGCAGTGTCAACGCCAAAAACTTTCACGACCAACTCCACCTGCGAGTTTTCGCAAATAAATAATCCTTTCACCTCGTCGGGATTGGGCGAAAACAGTTGCACGTTTATCTGACCAACGACGGTGGTCAAACAAACGTGCAGCAAAAAAAACAGGCAAAAAATGCGGGGCAGTTTTTTCATTTTTAAATGGCGTCCCACGTCCGAAAACGTGTTTGGTTTATTTTTTCAACCATTTTATTCTGGCAATATTTGAGGTAGCGGTCATGAACTTTTGCAATCAGCGGAAAAATCACCATTTTGGCAAAAGCCGCGATCCCGATGCCGTAAGGCAATTTGCCTTCCAAAGTTTTTTCTGCATTGATGGCTGACGAAAATTTTCCGCCCACGATTTTCGCATCTTCCAGCGAACGGCGGTACCGAGATTCGTTGTCGATTATTTTAAAACCGACAATCGTTTTCACGCCTTCGATGTCGGCGGTCATGTCGTCCAGCACTTTGTTGAAAACTTCCTGCGTGTCGTTGTATTTGCTAATCAAATCAGGATTGTTGACGTTGTTGGCTTTGGCTACTTTCACCAAACCTTCGTACCGGTCGCGCTCTTTTGCCAATTCTTCCAAAAATTTTTCTTTATTGAAACGGGTCAAAAATTCTTGCACCGCCGGGTTTTCGACCGCACTCGAAATTTTGCTGCCGCCTTTACAATTGGAAAAAGTAAAAGCCAAAATGCCCAATAAAAAAAGGGGAAAAATAGATGGTTTCATTTTTTTGAAATTTTTAATTGATAAAATTTTGAAGTTTTTTATATTCCAATTCTGAAAGAATATAAATTTTTTGTTGATGAAGTTTGCTTTTTCCAGCAGAGTTAAAAGTTTCAATTTCTAAAAAATAGGATTGCCCGGGTTTCAATTTCTGTTTCACTTTGATTGGTAGATTTTGAAATTTGAGTTCGTTCGAGTTGTATTTTGTGCGGCTCCAAATCGTGCCGCCAGCAGCCCGGCGGAGGCTGATTTTGGTTATTTTTTGGCCTCCAAACCAATCGGAATGAAGCATCGCGGGCTGTGAAAATTCGAGCGATTCGCCGGTTTTGAAAAAAATCTCGCCCGCCGATTTCATGGCTGCGTCCTTGCCCTGCACCACCGAACCGTTGCGACATTCGTTGAAAAACGAGACCACAATATTCAAAATATCGCTGCCAACATTCCACCACGAACCTGTCGTGGCGGATTGAAAAGTGGCCGCAAGGTTTCGTTTTTCACCCGGTTTCAAATCCACCCAATCGGTGGATTGCTTTGTTTTCAAATCAAAAACTTTGATTTTCACCACCTCGCCCGATGGGTTTTTGGTGGTCAAGGCCACTTTGGATGGGTCGGCACATTCAAAAAGATAGCCGCCGCCGGTTTTTTGGTAGCCATTGATTTGGATGGTTTCGCCGGTGCTCAAATTCAACAATTGCACAGCATCCAAAACTTCGGTGTGCAGCGCAAATTTGTGGTTTTGTGCCTGTCCACCTACCCAAAAAAGAAAAATTGAAATAAAAAAACCAACAAATTTTTTCATACCAGAATTTTTAATTGTCGTCATCATTTTTTGTTGCGGCATTTTGTGGCGGGATGCCCAATTTTTTGGCAAATTTTCCAGCCTGCTCCTCCCACCATGTCCACATCAAACCATGGTTTTGGTAAATAAAAAGCGTCATACCGAGCGACAATTTGATATGCCACCATTTCAAAAATGTTAGGGAAATCCAGTAAAAAAGTATCAAACTAATTAGGATTTGGACAAAAGTATTGAGTATGCTGCTCAAAGTTTTGCGGCGAGCGAGTTTGATTTTTGATTTTACGGTCAAGCCAATCAACAAGTTTAAAAGGAAAATCAGCCACAAACCGCCGGTTTTGAGGTTGATTTTTGCTTTCAAATTGAGCCATGCGTTGGCCAAAAGTAGGCTGCCGGTCATCTCGCTGTCCACCGGCGTTGAAAAAACATCCACCGGCACGCCATATTTTGTGGAATAACCTTCGATCAATCCGACCATCACGAACTTGTTTTTGACCAAATCGGCGAGCACATTTTTCGGCAGCCTGCCCGACAAAATATCTCTGGCCTGAAAAACCGGCACCGCCCGTTCCTCCCCTGCCTTATCCTGATTTCGGAGGATAAAATGCAGTTCGGTCATCGGGTTTTTTGTCGGCAACTGCGGGCTGTTTTCGGCACAAAGCAAAGGCACAGAACTAAAACTTCCATCGTCAAAAGCAAATTTAAAATAGCGGTGCACCCCACTTTTTCCATCGGAAAATGAAGTGGTGTAGCCATTTTTCAGGCCAAGCGAGTACAAAACAGAGTCAATTTGGGCATCGGTTCGAAAAACCTGACTGCTTTCGCCTTTCAAAGTCAGTTGCTTTTTCAACACCATTTGACTGGGCAAAACGAGTTTGTTTCCCAATTTTCGGAAAGCCGCAAGCAGCATGCTGTCTCCCGGCGAAAGTGTTTTTTTGGGTTGAAATAAATAATCCACCAGCACGGATTGGCTTTGTCGGCAGGGCTGGTGCAAGGCGTCGAGCAACTGGGCGAGCGGTTCTTTTTTGATGCGGTCGGTTTCGGGGTCAATCAAAACGGTGTCCAAATTTATCAGGCAAATTTGGTCGAGGTACGGAGCGTATTTTTTGTACAAATCGCTGTCCTTGTTGTCAATGGCCATGTCCGATTGGATTTTGTCGAACAATGCAAGTTCCAATTCCCGAGCCACCGGAGCAAATCGGAACAGCCCACTGGCCAAACTCACCAACCAAGCGTAGGCCAGAATGAAGGATAACAATGGAAATTTTGCCCAAAAACGGATGAAATTTGACTTCACGTTGGATTTTTAATTGCTGAAAATGTCGTCGAAAAATTACAACCACTTTGCAATTTCACGGATAAATTTTTTTTGGGCATTGTTTTTATGATTGCGATTGTTGCCACGATATCTAATCGAGCGTTTTGATTTTCGTTAGGTTGGTTTGAAAAAAATTTATCTTTTCCCAGATCCTACCTAACGAAACCCAGCATTTTGCATCTTTTAAAATAAGATGGAATCCCATCTTTGTACTTTCAAAAGGTCATAAAAGAACCAACCAATGACTAAAAAAGCCGCTCTCCTGCTCCTCGTTTTTTGTCTGGGCAATTTTTTGTACGCCCAAAAACCAAAACTTTTCGTCCTTGCCGTCGGTGTTTCGCAGTACAAAAGCACCAACATCGAAAACCTGAACTTCGCCGACAACGATGCCCGCGACCTCGCCGCAGCCTTCCAAAATCAGAACGGGCTGTGGAATGTCCGCGAAGTTAAAGTGCTCACCGATGCCCAAGCCACCCGCAAAAACATCCGCTCGGAACTTGATCGGTTCGCTGGGTTGGTCAATTCGGATGATTATTTCATCTTCATTTTCAGCGGGCACGGCGGCATCGAACGGCTGCTGCCGCACGACACCGATGGCTTGGACGTGGACGGCACGACACTCAGCAAATCCGATATTTCCCTAAAACTCAATGCCCTCGGTTGCGGCTATCTTGTGTTTTTGGATGCCTGCCACAGCGGTTCGTTTGCCAAAAGTTATGTCCTGCCCGGTGGCAAAGACACTAATTTGGAAAAAGCCGAGGCCGGGAAAATTGACAAAGACATCCGCGATATGCTGGAAATCCTGAAATCTGACGACAAGCCCTGCCTGCTTTTTGGCAGCAGCGGCAGCAGCCAAAAATCGTGGGAATGCGAGCCTTGCCAAAACGGATATTTTGCCCAAACCATCCTCGATGCCCTCGACAATAAAAGCATCAACGAAAACGGTTACATCTATCGCCCCGACCAAAATGGCGACAAAAAACTCTCCGTCCACGAACTCGACGAATACATCAAAAACGCCGTGCGTGTCCAGACCATCGCCCTCGGCAGCCCGCAAAAAGTGTACTCCCGGCTCGCACTCGGCGACGATATCAAACTTTTTCGCATCGCGGGAGCGGACGAGCAGGAAGAAAAAATCGTCATCCCGCCGCCCGAGCCGCGACAAGATGACCTCGCCCGCGACCTCGCCGGATGGAGAACCGCAAAAGCGGCGAACACGGCTGCCGGTTACCAAAAATATCTTGCTGATTTTCCGAACGGCGAGTTTCGGGAGCAGGCGAAAACTGCTTTTTCCAATGAAAACAATCGGCAGCGGGATGACACTGCTTTTGATATCGCTGTCGAAAAAAACACCGAGGCTGGTTATCAAAAATACCTGAATGATTTTCCAAATGGGTGGCATCGCAGCGAGGCTACCGAAAAAATGAATGCACTCAAAAAAATGGATAACATGGTTTTGGTGCGCGGCGGCACTTTTCAGATGGGCAGCAACGATGGAGAGGCTGATGAAAAACCCGTCCATTCTGTAACCGTTTCGGATTTTTATTTATCAAAATTTGAGGTGACGGTGGCGGAGTTCAAAACTTTTGTAGAGGCGACTGGCTACCAAACTGATGCCGAAAAAAATGGTGGCGAAGGCAGTTCTTTTTGGAATTCCACGACCAGCAAATGGGAACTCACATCCGGAATAAACTGGCGGCACGATGCCGAAGGAAAATCTCGTCCGCAAAATGAATACAATCATCCCATCATCCACGTCAGTTGGAACGACGCGGTGGCTTACTGCGATTGGCTTTCCAAAACTACAGGCCAGAAATACCACTTGCCCACCGAAGCAGAGTGGGAATTTGCCGCACGAGGCGGAAACCAATCCAAAAATTACAAATATGCTGGCAGCAGCGAGGTGGATGAAGTGGCTTGGTATCTTGAAAATTCGAGTTCAAAAACCCATCCCGTCGGACAGAAAAAAGCCAATGAACTGGGGATTTTTGATATGTCCGGTAATGTTTGGGAATGGTGCAGTGATTGGTACGCAGCTGATTTTTACAAAAACAGCCCATCCTCAAATCCGACGGGTGCAGGTTCGAGCGTCGCCCGCGTGGATCGCGGCGGCGGCTGGGGCTACGACCCGCAGAGCTGCCGTGCCGCCTTTCGCGACAGCAACGTGCCGACGCGCCGCAACAAATACTTGGGTTTCCGCTTGGCGCGGTCGTTTTAGCTCCAAATTGTTTGCCATTCCGGCCTTCCATTTAAGCTAAAAAAAGAAACGAGGATTCGAACAGTGCAAGCGAGGAGGGAGGGACGACCGACGGCGCAGCACTGGACGAAGCCGAGTGGGGGTTTGAGGTGTCCCCAAATTTTAGGCTCGGCGTAGCCGAAAATTTTTCAGAAAAAGGCCTAACGTTTTCAAGTTTAGGTCATTGATAGAAGTACGAGAGAAAACAACGGCACTGCCCCAGCCGAAATGGGGCAAAACATTTTACTTCTATCAATTTTTTTAAAACATGAAAAACGTGCAATCTTCGACCATGCAACTTCAAACGGTCAAATTTTTCGCGCTGCTTTTGATTTGCTGCGCAACACTTTTGACCCTCGATTCTTGCAAAAAAGACGCAACCACCGACGCAACTACCGATGATTTGAACTTGACAACGACGACTACCGCTGCCACCACCGCCGACGACCGTGAAATCCTCGACCGATTGACCGACGCAGGTTTTGCTGCCGCCGACCTTGAATTTAAAGATGATTTTGTGGTCTATCAAGGCGATGCAGGTTGGGACAAAACTGCCCTGCTCAGCACGCTTCGCCAAGCGAATACTGGCCACACTTTAACCAGTTTTGGAAAATTGCAACACAGCCCAGAGGCCCTGACCGACGATCGCCAACAAGGAATCAGCGAAACCGCAACCAACGAAGCCGTCACCGCTACCACCGCCAAAGTGCTCAAATATTTTGTCCGCCCCAGCGTGGCCAGCGATTGCGGCACGCCGTGGGTGACGGCTATTTCGAGTGGGATGACCAAATGGAATGGCGCGACGTACTGCCGGATCAAATTGACAAAAGTCACCACGCAAGCCACAGCCGACATCGTTTTTGGTTCTGACCTCGACACGCTGATGCCGCTGTCGCATCAAAATCTTCCGGCCACGACCATCGCCCTCGCAGGTTTTCCGTCCGCCGGGACGCCGTGGAAATGGATTTCCATCAATGATAATAACGACAATTTGGCCAGCGCGAGTAAAATACAGGCCATGATGCATGAATTTGGGCACTGCGTCGGTTATCGGCACACGGGTACTTTGAATGGGACGCATATTCACGGCACACCGGACAGCGAATCCACTTCGATTATGAATCCGGTGGTCAGCACTTTCAATGTTTTTAGCACCGGTGACCTGCGCGGAATGCGGATGTATTACCCCGATGCGCTCGTCAAAGCGACCTTGCTCACCGCTGTGAAATTCGACAACACCACCATCAAAGTCACCTACAAAAATCCGCAAATGATCAACAAACCGTATTTCTGGGTTCGCTCCAAACTGTTCAATGCCAGCGGCGGCCTGATCAACTCCGGTTTCCTCACAGCCAACGCTGACCCCGATGGCACGGACGTTTTTTATTGGATCAACCTGACTCCCGGCTCGACCTACAAAGTCTCGGTGCTTGGCGAAAATTTTCGCCACGATGTCGCTGGGCCTGAAACCGCTGCGGTCACCGTGACTTTATAAAATTTTGATTGATTGACTGACCAAAAAGACAATGATTGGCCAGCGCGATTGGTAGCCACGCTTTTTTGGAGCGGGGTGAAAATTGCGCTGGCTTTTTTTTGTTTTGGTAGGATTGGGAAGGATTTCAATGTGAGTAACGGTGCTGCTCGCCAGAATTGTCAACTTTTTAAATCACAGCCGAGGCGCATCTTGAAATCATAATTGAGCCAAAAATAAATCCGTTGAAATCTGTTCAATCCCTTCCATCCGTTTTCCAATCTTACCAAAACAAAAAAAGCCAAACGCAGTGGATGCGTTTGGCTTTCGTAAAAAATGTTCTTGTCAGACGGCAATCAGAGCCTTAACATGAAGGTGTTGTTGTTTTCATCGGATTCTTCGACGTAGTTTTTGTAATCAATCTTCAATTCAAATTTCAGCGGATCCTTGCATTTACAGCCATCCGAATCTTTGAGTGGCACGCGCATTTTGAAAATTTTGCCGGGCTGCAAAATCGGGACGTGCTCGACGGCTTTGGCAATACAGCGTTGCGTCGGGTCGTCGTTGTTTTCCGGGCGGATACGGATGATGGTCGGTTCGGATTCTTCGGTGCCAATGTTGCTTACTTCAAAAACCAGCCAACGTTGTTTTTCACAGACCACTTTTGCGCTTTCGATTTTTAGATCGGGCAATCCTGCTTTTGTTTTTGTGGTAAATGCAGTTGCTGAAATAATCAGGATGGTAGCCAAAATTGAATTGAAAGTGTACTTTTTCATTTTAGAAAAATTGCTTTAGTTAGAAAATAATCGTGTGTTCATGTAAGAATGTCGTGGGTTTGATTTCGTTAGGTGGCTAGTTGGAAATTTTGCAATTCGTTAAAAATAGATTGCGAATCATGCTTTTCTTAGTTTGATTTTTGGCGACACAATTTTCTAACACTCTCGATACCCTCTATTTTTCAAAGATTAAGGTGATTTAGCAAGCCGAAAACCGATTATGCTCGAGCAAGAATTCGATGCCATACCACTTCTTTGTGTTATTAAATCACTTTTGGGGGAGCCAATACAACTCCCTCTCAAAATGTTCTGGCCAGATGGCATTAAGTTTCGAGGGTTGGTTTGAGATCTGATATCGTAACCATGAACGAAGTCCAAGCACCATTCAAGTACATTTCCGGACATATCATAAAAGCCCAATTCATTGGGTTTCTTGTGGCCGACAGATTGAGGTTCTGGATCAGGAGTGTTTTCACTTATCCATCCAACTTCTTCAATATCGTTGCTACCAGAAGAGCTGTACCCTTTGCTTTTATTTCCCCCTCTGGCTGCAAATTCCCATTCTGCTTCGGTAGGCAAACGATAATTTTTATCCGTTTTTAATGATAACCACTCGCTATAGTCTTTCGCCCCGTACCATGAAACATAGTTTATGGGCTTATTTTCAAATTCTGCGGCAACCGTGAATTTTCTTGGCGGACTACTGCTACATTTAATAATCTTTTTCCAGTCAAATTTATTCTCAAAAATTAAATTACCCTGATATTTTACCTCACTTCCATCTTCTGAGACAAGCAATTGTGAAGTTATGTCATTCAAAAATTGAACGAATTCAATATTTGTCACTTCAAATTTTCCGAGATAGAAATTGCTGAGCGTAACAGTGTGTATGCCATCTGCTCTGCTTCCCATTTTAAAAGTGCCTCCATCCACCAATATCATTTGGGGTTCTAAAATACAACCATTGTTATCCATCGTACCTTTTTCATTCGGACAATTATCCTTCCCATCGTGCAGTCCATCGCCATCCGAATCTGGGCAGCCCTGCCAGTTTGGTTTTCCCGATTTTTGGGGGCAGGCGTCGCTTTTGTCGGGCACGCCGTCGTCGTCAAAATCGGGGCAGCCGTTGGCTTTTGTGGTGCCAAATTCTGTGGGGCAGCCATCGCGAGCAGTTGGAATCCCGTCGCCATCGGGGTCGTCATCGGTATTCAGGATTTCGTGGGGAGCCGTGCTGCTACCGACTCGAAATATCGGAAAATCATCCCCCAATTTCAAACTGGAAAACATTTTTTGCGGGCTGCCGAGCGGTTTTGTGCGGATGCGCACGGCATTTTTTACATAAATATCAAGTTCGTGGGTCGAGACATTTCCATCGCCGTCGGCATCGGGGGTGTACGTTTTACTGCCTTCATTGACCGATTTGTTTTCAAAAACATCGAGGATCGTCTGGGCAAAATAGCCATTTTCGCAAGGCTCGCATTCGAACGATTTTTGGTCACTGGCACTCGAACCGAAAACGAGGTTGGGTTTGTCGCGGGCACTCAGGGCTTCGACGAGCCCATTGATATTGATTATTTCTTCGGTTTCGGCTTTACCGGAGGAGCCAAATTCGAAACTGCTTTTGGCAAACGAACCGCTGTGGCAGGCGTCCAAAAAGACGATGTAACCACAGCCTATTTTGTTTATTTTTTTGAATAAATCGTCTTTGCCGAGCGTCGTGGCGTCCACGTCGTCGGCCTTGGCATCGTTGGGCAGCAGCCGATCTTGCCCGCCGTGGCCAGAGAAAAAGAAGATAAAAAAGTCATCTGAATTGATCAGCGGCACCAAATTGTCCAATGCCGTGCGCACGTTTTGGCGCGTGGCATCCGCATCGGTTAGGGTTTTAACCTGCTCGACCCGCCAAAGTTTGGTCTGTTTTTGGAGGGCTGCGGCAAAGTCGCGGGCATCGTTGTTGGCGAATCGGAGGTTTTGGATGTGGTTGCTCTGGTACGTCGAAACGCCTACCGACAGCACAAACAACCGGGGTTTGAGTGCTTTTTGCGCTGGCAAAACGAAGGGCAGCAGCAGGAGGAGGAGAAGTTGAATTTTCATATTATTTTGGTTGAAAATAGTCTGTAAAAGTTATTGCCGAAAACGCCAATTATGACAGAAAACTAATGTTGTGCTAATCGAAAACCAATATTACTACTTGTAAGACTTGGCTTATAATAACTTCTGTTCGTCGGATAACAAATATCCCGCTCTGTGCCCCATGAACAACTCCGTAGCACGCGATACATGCCCAATGGCGGACCCGTTGGGTCAGTTTGTTTCCCAGCGGTGTACCCTGCCGTCCAATCCCAGCACCATTCCCAAACGTTTCCACTCATATCGTACAAATCCAGTTCGTTGGGTTTCTTTTCGCCAACCGGATGGGTTTTGCCATCAGAATTTGTGGCAAACCAAGAAACTTTGCCCAGATCGTTGCCGCCTGCATATTTTAAACCCTGACTTTTTACACCACCTCTGGCTGCAAATTCCCATTCGGCCTCCGTCGGCAAACGATAACCATCGGCAGAAAAATCACACTTGATTTCTGTTGGACTGATTTCATAACAAGGTTTTCTCCCCTCTTTTTTGCTCAACCAATTGCAAAACTCAATGGCATCAAACCATGTGATTCCAACAATTGGATTTTTTGGATTTTTCAAAGCACTGCCTAAATTTCTATAATCGTCTTTGTTGCCTGTGTTGATGTTGTATGGATTTTCCGCTTCCAACCAAACGGGATAGTGCGACTTTGTTTGATTACAAAATTCTAAGTATTGCTCTACCGTCACTTCATATTTTGAAAGATAAAAACTGCTCACGGTCACGTTGTGCACGGGTGCTTCGTCCAAATCGCCGGTTACACTTCCCATTGGAAAGATGCCGCCTTCCACAAAATTCATCCAGTCATTATGAAGTGGGCAGCCTTTTAACAACTCTTCGCCGGGCTGATCGGGGCAATTATCGTCTTTATCCAAAACTCCATCCCGATCGCGGTCGGACGGTGGGCATCCATTCAAAGTAATTTCTCCTTTTTGAAAAGGGCAATTGTCAATTCCATCATGCACCAAATCACCATCCGAATCCGGGCAACCATCCCAGTTGGATTTTCCGGGTTTGTCCTTGCATTGATCAATTTTGTCCGATATTCCATCTTTGTCGTAGTCATCATCAATTTTGGGTTCAATTTTTATGGTGTTTTTATTCACGTCAAAAAGGGAAACTTCGTCAGCCAGCGTGAGCCGAGAGTAAACTTTTTGCGGATTTTTGAGCGTCAGAGTATTGATTCGGGCTGCATTTTTGATGTAAGCGTCCAATTCGTGGGCATTGATTTTGTCATCGCCGTTTTGGTCGGGCAAATAAATAATGCCATTTTCCGAAACCGGTTTGTTGTCCAATGCATCCAAAATGGTTTGGGCGAAGTACCCATTTTGATTTTTTTCCCACTCAAAAGATTGCTGGTCGCTCGCACTCGAACCAAAAATCATGTACGGTTTGTCTTTGGCACTCAAAGCATCAATCAAAGGACGGATATCGGGTTCAATGGGCCCGGTGGCTGCTTTGACTGCAAGATTGCTGCTTTTCGCAAACGAACCGCTGTGGCATGCGTCAATAAAAACAAGGTAGCCGCAACCCAGTGCATTGAGTTTGGCAAACAAATCTTCCTTGCTCAAAGTCGTCGCATCCACATCTGCCGGGTCAGCATTGTAAGGCAGCAGCCCATCTTCCCGGCCGTGCCCGCTAAAAACAAAAATCAGAAAGTCGTCCACATTGACCAACCGGGCAAGATTGTCCAATTCGTCACGGATGTTTTTTCGCGTGGCTTGCTCGTTGATCAGGATTTTTACCGACCCGATCCGCCAAAGTCGGTTCTGTTTTTCAAATGCGGCGGCGAGGTCTTTCGCATCGTCATCCGCAAAACGCAGATTTTGAATGCTGGAATTGCTGTATTCCGAAACGCCAATGTTGAGGATGAAAAGCCGAGGTTTTTGACCAAAAAGCCACCCCGGAAACAAAAACAAAAGGAGCAAAAATCGAAAAATCATGATTTTAAAATTTTTGGCTAACAGAAAATGGTTTTTCAAACTACTTCATCAAACCGGCAGACGTGGCTGCGCTGTGGGTTTTTTAGGTGATGACTGATTGTGGGTTTCGTTAGGGAAATTGGGTTTTTAAATTTCCGAAATCTCGTGCTGCGTTCTCTTTTTGGAAGCAGAGGGAGCAAACAAATTGAAACTAAAACGACCGCGCCAAGCGGAAGCCAAGGTTGTAGGTGCGGCTCGCCGGCGGGTAGGAGTTGCGGTAGGCGGCACGGCAGAATCGCGGGTAGCGAAACCAGCTACCGCCACGAAACACGCGGTTAGTGCCCGAATTGGCACCAGTTGGATTTGACGATGGGCAGTTTTTATAAAAATCGGAGTCGTACCAATCGCTGCACCATTCCCAAACATTTCCTGTCATGTCGTGCAGACCAAAATCGTTGGCATCGAACAAGCCGACTGGGGCGACGAAAACATAGCCGTCGGTATAGTTTTCAAAAATTGGCAGATTCGAAATTTTGGCTTTTGCAGTTTTGTCAGCCACATTTCCGCCTTTTTTGCCGGACGGACCCCCATTTCCCCAACTGTATTTGGTGTGTCGCGAACCATTTCCGGCGGCATATTCCCATTCGGCCTCGGTGGGCAGGCGGTATTTTTGGCCTGTTTTTTTGGAAATCCATTTGCAGTAGGCCACCGCATCGTTCCAACTGACATGGATGACCGGGTGATTATCGAGTGCATTTTTGCCCTCGGCATCGTGCCGCCAATTGATGCTTGCTGTTTTTTTCCAAGTGTTGACGACCCAAATATAACTGCCATCCCCCGTTTCGGCGTCGGTTCGGTAGTTTTTGTCTTCGACAAACTTTCGAAATTCGGCCACCGTCAGTTCATATTTCGAAAGATAAAAATCAGAAACGGTCACGGTGTGGACGGGTTTTTCATCGCTTTCGCCGTCGTTGCTGCCCATCTTAAAAGTGCCACCGCGCACAAAAACCAAACCCAGCGGGGCATCGGCAACCTTTTTCCCTCCAAAAAGTTCCACATCCAACCAAAGAGAAAGTTGTCCATGCATCTCAGGCTCGTCTTTCAAGCAATCCCAAGAAATGCGCTTGGTTTCATTGGCAGCATTCAATTTGCCTAAGTCGCCAGAAGTAGAAACAGGCTGGATATCCCTGCCATCAAGGCTCGCCCGCAACCGTACCATATAATAATGTTTGCCAGTGCTGGGCAATGGTTTGAGCCGATATTCGACGGCAATGGTATTTCCCTGCACCTTAAAATCAAAGGTTTCGATGTAGTTTTCGGCTGCCAAGAAATTTGGGAAAACCAAAAACAGGATGAAAAAAGGCAAAAATTGGCGCATGATTTTTTCTTTAAAATGATGAATTGCCGCACAAAAAAACACCTCAGCGAATCAAAGTCACCGTTCCGTACGTACTTTTTTTGTCCGAACCAATCGAAACCGGCATCCCCTCCCACCTCGGTTTTTGATTGGAAAGGCTTTGCAGCCGCGCCTCCACTTTCCACAAATACGCGCCCGCCGGAAGTTCTTTGCCAGCCGCGTCGCGGCCATCCCAAAATTCGGTGGGGCTGCCGTTCACCAGCACATCCGACCACCAAACGCGGTCGCCGCCGGGCGAAAAAACTTCGATCAAATAGGAATCCAAACCCACGCCAACCGGCTGAAAAACAGTGTGCAAACCACGCGTCCGCGAATTTGGCATGATGGCATTCGGCACGACCAACCCACCAAAATCGGCAGGTTTGAAATTGACGGAGGTTGAATCCCAGCAACCCAAATCATTAAAAACCGTCTGCAAAATGGTGTGAAAACTGTTGGAAGTGTACTGAACCTGCGGATTTTGCTCGGTAGATGTGAAATTGATATCCGCGAATTCGTAGAGCCAATCCGTCGCCCCGACCGACGAATCTTGGCAAATCACCGAGCCGTCGTTGATGCCGATTTTGCTCGTGTCGCGCACCGAAAAACCCGCCACCGGCGAAATTTTCACCTCCAATTCAACTTTCAAATGAAAAGTATCGGCGCAGGAACTGTCCTGTTTTGCAATCAAAGTCAGGAAATATTGGCCGGCCTGCGGGTATTTGTAATTTGGATTTTCGAGGGTCGAAGTCGCGCCATTTCCAAAATCCCAGCGCCAGCCGTCGGCATTTTCGGACAAATTTTGAGCGGGCAAAATCTCGCTTTGGCAAAAAACAGAATCCACCGCCGCTTTCGCTTTCAGGTTTGGATAGACCCGAAAATCGTGGCTCGCCTCGTCCTCGCAACCAAATTGATTGACCGAGCGCAGCGTGAATTTGTAATTTCCGGCCTGCTCAAAATTCAAAATCGTATCGGTTTGGGTAGAAATCAATTGGCCATCCAAAAACCAGCGGGCACCGAGCGCGTCCTGCGTTTCATTTTTCAAAATGACCTCCGCCGGCGTGCCGCAATGAAATTGGCCGGACGTTTTGAATTTTGGATTGGGCAAAGGATTGACCAAAAAACCACCTTTTTCGACCTCCCCAAAACATCCAAAAACATCGGCAGTCCGCAATTTTACCGAAAACAAACCCGCGCTGTCGAAAACGTGCTGGATGGAATTGCCCACATCGGTCGTGCCGTCGGACAAAAACCAAGTTTGAAAAAGGTCGGGTTGCTGGTTCGTCGCCGTCAAAATGACCGCCAATTTTCCGCAGTCAATCGAATCGCTCGCCGCAATTTGGGGAACCGGATTTGCCCGAACATGAACATTTTTTGAAATATCGGCACGGCAACCGGTCGTGTCGTGCAGCACGGTGAGTTGGACATTTTGCCAGCCCGGATTCGGCCACAAGTATTCCAATTTTTTGCCGCCGCCCGCCGCGGGTTGGCCATTTATCTTCCATTCAAAAGACAAAAATTGGGCATCCAACGAATCCGGGAAACTCAAAATCGCCGTCCCATTTTGGCAAATCGTGTCCGGCGCGACCGTCAAACCGACCTCCGGCGCAGGCCGAATCGTCACCCAACGTTTCAAAGAATCCCACGCGCAGCCGTCCGTCACCCATTGCGTGATGCCGATTCGACCCGGTTTGTCAAAAACCAAAAGGGCGTTTGCCGAAGTCAAAGTCGTTCCATTTTCAAGTTGGTAGGTGACCTGCAAAGCATTTTGGTGCAGCGGATCGGTGGCAAAAGATTGAATATTCAAGGTGTCGCCAACGCAAAGCAAAGTGTCGTTTAACTGAAAAAACGGCTGAATACTTTCCGGCAAAACCAAAATTTCGACCGTGTCGGCAGCCGCGTCGCACTGATTTTCAACCGACAAAATGGCGAGGTAAACCGTCGGCAAATCGTTTTTTGCAAAATAAACAAACCCTTTCGAGGCCGGAACCATGCCGCCGGAATAGCCTTGCCCGGAGTCAAAATGGGCTGTTGTTAAAGGCAAACCAGTTGATTTTTGGGAAAATGTTACCGTGTCGCCGGAGCAAATCGTCAGGCTGCTGACCCCCAAAATGGCATCGGGCAGCGGGTGGATCAAAATTTCAACGGCTTCCGAAACCTCCGGGCAAGCATTGTTTCCAGCCGCCCGAACCGTGAAAATCGTATCCTCGACACCCGACGGAAACTGCACGACGCCGTTCGAAAAATTGACCAGCGTATCAAAATTTCCCAAAAAAACCAACCAATTTGGGTTTTGCCCAACGACCGGGCAAGTCAGCAAAATATCCGTTTCGGCGCAGGCCTCGACCGGATCGAGGGTCAATGAAATTTGCAGCGGGGCTTCAATTTTGATGTCTTTTTGGGCAGTTTTGGTGCAATCATTGCCATTTCTGGCCGTCAAAGTCACGGTGTAATTTCCAGCATTTTGAAAAATATGGGACACCGCGCTGCCCGTCGCCGCCGCGCTGCCGTCGCCAAAATCCCACGAAAAACTCAAACCCGTCGGGTCGTGCGGGTAATTAAAATCCACCGGAATTTGGGTGCAGCCGATGTCCGTCGCGGTTTGGATGCCCGATTCCGGGAGTTCAAAAACTTGAAATTCCAAAGAATCTTTAAAAATGCAGCCCAAAACCGCTTCGGTGTGGGTCAGGTAAATTTTGTGGTTGCCAAAACCTGCGATTTGGGCATTGGCCAAACCGCTCGCCGAGACATAATTTCCGCCCGAAAAAACGGAATTGTTGGCTGGGGAAAAACCCAAAACCTGCGCCGTGCCGATGGTGTCGCAAAAATTTTCGAGCGTCCCGATTTTCAAATCCACGTCCAAAACAAAAATCTGAGTCGTGTCAAAAGTCGCGCAGCCGGGATCGGTCGAGCCGTTGTTGACGATGATTTGGTGCAGGCCGCCGGGAAAATTGGCCGGATCGAACAAACCGTTCGGCAGGCTGGGCGGAAAAACGGCGGAGGTCAAATTGGTTTTTAATTGAATCGGCATCCCGTTTTTGCAAAGCGAATCGGGGTGCGGCACTTCGATGGCCACTTGTTGTTTTTGAATCAATTCCAAAACGACGGTATCTGAAACCGTAGCGCAGGAATTTTGCGCCGTGCAAATAATCTGCGATTTGCCCGCCGTTTTGTACAAAATACCCGGCGGCGCGATGCCCGGAAATTCGTCGGGATCGCCATTTTCAAAAGTCCAATTGAAAGTCGCGGCGGGGTCGTTGCCATTTTCCTGCACCGATAATTTGGGTTGAAAAGTCGCCGGGACGCAAATTGGCGTGGGGTCGAGTTGCATGATTTTGGGCGCAGTTTTGACTTTTACCGGAAGTTCCCATGACTTAGCAGAACCGCAAGCCACATTGAGCATTTCCATTTTTACGATAAAATCAAAAGCCGTTTTGAAAATTATGATCGGATTTTGGTCTTTTTCAGTGGTATTTTGGACAAATTCGTAATCGGTCGGGGCAACGGCTGGCTGGCCGTTTGCTTTTTTGACGGTCCAAATCCAGCCCGCGCCGCCGGAACTTTGGTTGGAAAAATTGACGGTGAACGGCCCGCAACCATCGGCAGGAATGCCAGTCGGCGTGACCGAAACGACCGATTCATTGGTGATGTTGATGTTTTGTTTGAGGGTGTCGCGGCCACATGGATTCGCTGGATCGGGGTCGCCGGTGACGACGAGCGTGACCAAATGTTGGCCGGTGGCGGAATAATTGACAGCGGGCGGGTTTTGGCCGGTGAAATTCGCCGGATTTCCATTTTGAAAAAACCATTGGTAAGTCAAATTCGAGTAGCCGCCGTTGTTGCTGACATTTGAATTTGGGTCAAAAGTGAACGTCCCATTTTCCAAACATCCCGAAATCGGCATGCCCGACCAAGCCGCGACCGGACTGGATTTGATGATGATTTTGTCCAAAATGACCTCGTCTTTCGTGCAATCCTGCGCGCCCCACACCTCCAATTTGACGGTGTATTCGCCCGGTGCATTCAAACTCGCCCAAGCATTTAAGGTGTGCGTCACCGAATCGCCGCCAATCCAAGTATAACTTCCGCCGCCCGCAACCGAGATGCTCCATTTCACAGCCGTGTAATTTTTGGTGCCGTTGGCCGACAATTTTAAAAGCGACGGCGCGCAAAAATCGGTGATGTTGGCCACCGCCACGCCTTCCGGAGCAGGCAAAACTTCGATGGTTTGGGTCGTGGTGGATGACCCACAACCCCAAGCCGCAGGGCTGAACGCCTCCAAAGTCACCGTGTATTTTCCGATGGCCGGGAAGGTGTACTGCGGCGATTCGGTCGTGAAAGTGATGTTTCCCGGCTGAATTGTCCATTTGTAGGTCTCAGCGTAGCACGAATGATTGCTCAGCGTGATCATCGGTTTGTCAATGCAAATTGGGTTCGGCGCGGAAAAAACCGCCTGCGGTTTTGGGCGAACCTTCACCGGGGAAATTTGGTAGTGGAAGTCTTTATTTTTATAAACGACAGTCAGTTCAATGTCATAATTTTTCCCAGTTCCCAGCGAGCAAGAGCCGTCGAACGGCGGAAAACTGTACACATGACTTTTGTTATTGTAATCCGTGATGGTGTCTCTTTTGCCGTCACCCCAATCCCACACCATGTAATCAATGCACGAAACGGGGTTGGCTTCGTCGGCTTTGTTGTCCACATGGATGGCCTCGCCTTCGCAAATGGTGGTCAAATTGCCCACGATTCCGTAGGATGCAACTGGATCAGGGCATTGGCCGGGCATCAAAAAATGGGTGAAAATCAATATTGAAATGAAAAAAAAGCGGCTGGAAATCATGATTCGAGCGGATTGGTTATTTTAAAAAAGGAAATTGGTGGAGTAGGAAAAGATTTCGGAAATTTTTCAAATTTCCGAAATCTCGCGTTGATTCTCAGTGCAAGCGATTCGGCGGCCCATTGTTTGGACGCGGGCATTTTACCTTTCCCTTGCCAAACCAGCGAGGTTTGTCGGGTTTTCCCGGTTTTGAATTGGAAGAAAACTTGCAGGCATTCGCAAAACGCAGCCGCATCGAAAGTTCAAAAACGCCGCCGGTCTGCGTGCCAACGTGCCCGGTCGGGATGTCGTAACTGGCTTCTACTTTAAAAATTTGTCCGTCTTTTTTCACGCCCCACTCGCGGGACAGGGCAAAAACAAAAGCGTTGGCATTGGCCGAGGAGAAAAATTTGCGACCGCGAAAAGCCATCAAACTGACGCCCCAATCATTGAAAGCAGAGTTCAAACCGACGGCAAACGAGGTCAAATGACCCTGAAAATGCGCCCGTCCCAAAAAGGTGTAGTTCCAATATCTGACCTTCGAGCCGACCCAATCTTTCGGAAAAGGCACCGTAATTCCAGTGTGAATCGTCCAGCGAAGCGGCAAAACAACGCTGTTGTCGCCCAACAAAGATTCCTCCGGGCGAACCAAAAAACGGGTGTGGTGCACCGCCGTCCCAAAACTGAAAAACGGGTTTTTGTTAAAACTTCCCGTTTTAAAAAACGGCAATTCTCCACGATAAACCACGCCGCCGCCGACCGAAGCAAACCTCGATTTGCCCGTCCGTTCGGCCATGCTGGCGGGCAAATTGTCCAAATTCCCATCCAATTCGGTGGAAAAAGCCGTGATTTGATCCGAAAAAATCAGTTTGTCGTAGTCCAAAAATTTCTCGGCATAACTACCGATCAAACCCAAATGCAACGCGGAATTGTCGCCCGTCTGGACGATTTTGGCGAGGCTGCCACCCAAATTGAGGGTGCTCAACGCTCCCCCACCCTCGCGATCTTTCAAAGCATGGAACGCGAAACCGACGCCCGATTTGTCGATCTGACATTCGATGCAGGTGCTCATAGTTTGAAAACGGTTCGGCCAGTTGACATACCACTGCTCGCGGAATTGCCCGGCCAACGAAAAACCCTCGTCCAAACCGGTCAGGGCTGGATTGAGCAGGGTGCGGTCGTTGTAAAATTGGGAAAATCCGGCATCTTGGGCTGACAGGTTTTGAAAAAAGAAAAGTGAAAAGGAAAGAAGCAGACTGTATTTCATAAAAAAGAAGGATTTTGTTGATGATGTATTTTACCCGAAAACGTTAGGTTATGAAAAAGGGAAACCTCTTTTTTGAGGCAAAAAAAATTTTAAACGCTTGGACAATGCCCCGACACAGTGATTGGCAGAGGTTTTACATTTGCCCATTCGTTTTAAAAACGGATTTTTTTGAATGAAAAAGGCAAAAAGAACGCTCCAAGTTGAAGGCACCGAAATTACGTTGATTGCCGAAGCCGAAAATGACTATTTGTCGTTGACCGATATTGACCACAAATTTGAAGGAAAAGGTCGGCACATTGAAAATTGGCTGCGCAATCAAAACACAATCGAATACCTCGCCACTTGGGAAATGCTGCACAACCCGGATTTTAATTCCATGCAATTGCATGGAATTAAAGAACAAGTAGGCATCAACCGTTTCCTGATTTCTGCCGGAAAATGGGTCGAAATGACCAATGCCATCGGAATTGTGGCAAAAAGTGGCCGATATGGTGGCACTTTCGCCCATCCCGATATCGCTTTTCACTTTTGCCTGTGGCTCTCGCCGACCTTCCAACTTTATGTGGCCAAAGAATTCCAGCGGCTCAAAAAAGAAGAATCCGCCGAGGAAAAAATGGCACTCGAATGGAATTTGCGGCGCGCACTTTCAAAAATAAATTACCGAATCCACACCGATGCCATCCGCCAAAACTTGATCCCGCAACGCATTTTTAAGTCTTTGAATGCCCAAGAATTGGCTTACGCCAACGAAGCCGACCTGCTCAATTTGGCTCTTTTTGGCCACACCGCAAAAATGTGGCGGCAACAAAACCCGGATTTGAAAGGCAATCTGCGCGACCATGCCACCGATGAACAATTGCTCGTGCTCGCCAATTTGGAAAGCCACAACGCCCAATTTATCAAAGAAGGACTTTCCCAAAACGAACGGCTGGAAAAACTGAACGAAATCGCAATTTATCAAATGCAGGTGCTGGTTCGGGTGGCGGGGAAATTGTTGGGGTGAAAAATTGGGGCATCGCTGCTGTTTTTAAGTAGGTGAAAGTAAGTTTTCAGGTGTTTGAAAAAGCGGCAGAGCCGCAAAATATTTGTAGTAGTGACCCAACGAAATTTTTTCAGAGGTGCGTAGCACCGAAATATTGCGGTGCTACGCACCTTGCTTGTGATTGTCTCGATATTCTAC
>JANNMS010000048.1:0-23075 GCA_031398055.1 Saprospirales bacterium
AATGCCGTAGGCATGGCATTTTGGCAGCAACATTCACGGATAAAATGCCATGCCTACGGCATTTCCCTGCTTGATTAACCTTGTTTTCTACTAAAATGCCAACCCTACGGGTTTTTGAAATTTTAATGCGTTTGACCTGTTTACGCAAAGCAGATTTGTACAATAAAAATTGGCCGAGCGCATCCTCAAAAGCATCCACTTCCGATAGCGAGGAAAAGGTCTTTATTTCGACCGCGATTTTATCCGTTCCGCGTTCGGCTCCAATCATTTCTGCACCAAGGTCAATATACCCTTTCCGTTTTCCCAATCGTACAAAATATGGGTCATGTGTGATTGTCCAACCTTCCAATTCGAGGGCTGTGCGGACTTGGTCGTGATACTTGTCTTTTTTCATGTGTCAAAGATAAGGCCATGATTACTTTTTTCCTCCCAAATTTCCCACCTTTGCCCCTCCAAAAACAGCCGCATTTGGCCGTTTTTTCACTTTAAAACATTGTTTTTCAATTCATTATCATGCAAGAAGATTTATTCAAACGCCTCGTTGGGCATTGCAAAGAATACGGTTTCATTTACGGCTCTTCGGAAATTTACGATGGCCTCGGCGGCATTTACGATTACGGCCCGATGGGCGTGGAATTGAAAAACAACATCAAAGAATATTGGTGGAAAGCGATGGTTCAGATGCACGAAAACATCACCGGACTGGATTCCGCCATTTTTATGCACCCGAAAATCTGGAAAGCCAGCGGCCACGTCGATGCTTTCAACGACCCGATGGTGGACAACAAGGACTCCAAAAAACGCTACCGTGCCGACCAATTGCTCGAAGGCGTGGTTGAAAAATATCAGGAAAAAGCCGAAAAAGAGGTCGAAAAAGCCAAAAAACGATTCGGGGAAAGTTTTGACGAAAACCTTTTCCGGCAGACCAACCCGCGGGTTTTGGAAAATATGGAAAAAGCCGCAGCCGTCGAAAAACGCCTCGCGACAGCGATGTCAGCCAACGACATGGCCGAGTTGAAAGCCATGTTGGACGAATTGGAAGTCGTTGACCCGGAAAGCGGCTCGCGGAATTGGACGGAAGTCCGGCAGTTCAATTTGATGTTTTCTACCCAAATGTCGAACATTGGCGGTGACGAAGGTGGAAAACTTTACCTGCGTCCCGAAACTGCACAAGGCATTTTTGTCAACTTTTTAAATGTGCAAAAAACCAATCGGCAGAAAATTCCTTTTGGCATTGCACAAATTGGCAAAGCATTTCGGAACGAAATCGTGGCGAGGCAGTTCATTTTCCGGATGCGCGAATTTGAACAAATGGAAATGCAGTTTTTTGTCCGCCCCGGCACCGAAATGGAATGGTACGAATACTGGAAAGCGAAACGCCTCGCCTGGCACAAAGCCGTGACGCCCGCTGAAAAACTCAAATTCAAAGACCACGACAACCTCGCACATTATGCAAACGCGGCAGTGGACGTGCAGTTTGAGTTTCCATTTGGCTTCCGCGAACTCGAAGGAATCCACTCGCGCACCGATTTTGATTTGAAAAGCCACCAACAACTTTCGGGCAAAAAACTGACCTATTTCGACACCGAACTCAATGAACATTATATTCCATACGTCGTCGAAACTTCGGTGGGCTGCGACCGGATGTTTTTGGCCGTTTTGTCCAATTCGCTGATTGAGGAAACCGTCCCCGACGCGGCGGGCGAGGACAGCACGCGCACGGTTTTGCGCCTGCCCGCGCCACTCGCCCCGGTGAAATGCGCAATTTTGCCGCTCGTCAAAAACAAGGATGAAATCGTGGAAAAAACGCGCGCTGTTTTTGACCTTTTGAAATTCGCGTTCCCTTGTTTTTACGATGAAAAAGATGCCATCGGGCGGCGATATCGCAGGCAAGATGCCATCGGTACGCCGTTTTGCGTGACCATTGATTTTGAAACTTTGGAAAATGACACGGTGACGATTCGCGAGCGCGATTCGATGAAACAGGTGCGCGTGGCGATTTCGGAAGTGGAAAATATCGTTCGGAAAGCGACAGATATGCGGTCGCTTTTGGTCGGGTGATTTCAAGTTGAGCGGGTGTCATTCTGAGCGCAACGAAGAATCTGAATGAAATTTTTACTCAGATTCTTCGCTGCACTCAGAATGATACCCGCTCAACTTGACCTCAGTTTTTGTCAAATAACTTGCCCAATTTGGCATTTTTATTTTTTCAATAAGTTAGCAAAACCCGCACGAACGCTCCGTGTTTCCCATAAAATAACAGACAGTTGCTATGTTTTCCTTAAAAATGGACACCCGGAAAAAAATTTAACCAACCATCTTCCCGCCAAACCGTCTTACTTTTGACCCCGGACACTTTCCGAACGCTAAATAATATTCCCGATTTTTAATCCAATCCCGGTCTGATTTCGACTTAAAACACCCCTGAAACGGGTTTTTTTGACGATAACAAAACAACGACATTTTGCGCATGAACTTTGTCCTTCCTAAATTTAGGTTGAGAATTTGTAGGTCGTTTTTAGTCTTTTTTGCCCCCTTGTTTTTGGTTTTTCAGACAAATTTTGCGTCTGCTCAACCGATAAAAAATTGGGATAAAACCCTCGGTGGCACGAGTTACGAAGAATTGAACGCCCTCCTCACCCTCTCCGATGGCATCATCGCGGCTGGCAGCACCCAGTCAAACGCCTCGTTTGGCAACGCAGCAGATACTTCTTGGAATTTCCTGATTTACAAACTCGATTTCGATGGAAACGTCCTCTGGCAACAGTTTTTTCCAACTGAAAAAACCGACAGACTTTGGACGATGACCCAAACTTCCGACGGCGGTTTCCTCGCCGGCGGCTATTCCTATTCAAATAAAGGCGCGTTCAAAACCGACGACAACCGTGGCGACATGGATGTTTGGCTGTTGAAATTGGACAAAAACGGTCAAAAAATCTGGGACAAAACCTTCGGCGGCACCGACCGCGACGAGATTTTTTCAATTTTGGAAATGCCAAATCACGATGGTTTTTTGCTCGGCGGCCATTCAAAATCGAACCGGGGTTTTGAAAAAACAGAAGACCAGCGCGGCCAACAGGATTTTTGGATTTTAAAAATTGACAATTCCGGCAACGTAATTTGGGACAAAACCATCGGCGGCGCAGGTCGCGAACAATTTCACGACATGGTTTTCGCGCCCGACGGCAACGTTTTGATGGTCGGAACGACGGCTTCCACGCCAAATTCTGGCGAATTGAGCAGCGATTTTGCGCGCGGCGGCCAAGATTTTTGGTTGGTAAAAATGAACCCGACGACTGGCCAATTAATTTGGAACCACCGTTTTGGCGGCACTTCCGAAGATGTGGCGTACTCAATTTTGGTTTTGAAAAATGGGCAAATTTTGCTCGGCGGCCGTTCTTCGTCCAATTCTGCCCCGCCGACGACGGCAAATAATGGAAAAGATGCCATGTTTTACGGTGGTGCTTCGGATTTTTGGTTGGTCAAAACCGATGCCGACGGCAAAAAACTGAAAGATTGGAGTTTGGGCGGCGACGGTTTGGACGACCTGTATTTTATGCAAGAAGATTTGTTGGGAAATATTTTCCTCGGCGGCGTGAGCGACTCCGACAAATCGGGCACGAAAACCTCGAATGGCAAGGGTGGCTACGACATTTGGCTCATTTCTTTGGACAAAAACGGCGAAAAACGTTGGGAACGAACCGTCGGCGGCACCAAATCCGATGCTTTGACCAAAATCACGACCTGCCCCGGTGGCGGCATCATTTTGGGCGGCCATTCGATGTCGGACGTGGGTTTTGACAAATCCGAAAATTCAAAAGGTGTCAATGATTTTTGGATCGTCAACTATTGCTGCGACCTCAAACCCGATATCCAAAAATTCGGTGATTCGATTCCCTGCTCGAACGAACCGCTGACACTTTCCGCAAAAACGGTCGGCTGCGATTCCTGTATTTACTTTTGGAACAACGGCGAAATCGGGAAATCCATCGAAATTTTGCCCGGCACGACGGACACTTTCTCTGTTTTTGCGGTCAGCCGCGACGGTTGTTATGCCCACGATTCGCTTTTTGTCGACATTCCGGAACCCGTGATTATTGATTTTGGCCTGCGCGATACCTCACTTTTGGAATACCAATCCATCGTCATCGGCGGCAATAATCCTGATCTGCAATACAAATGGAACACCGGCGACACGTCGGCCACGATTGTGGTTTCGTATGGCGGCGTGTATTCTGTTACCGTGACCGACCCGTCGGGCTGCACCGCCCGCGATTGGATGAATGTGAAAGTTGTGCAACGCGAGCACATTTGGGTACCGAACATTTTCACCCCAAATTTTGACGGATTCAATGATGTAATCAATGTTTACGGCGATAAATCGGTCAAAAAAATCCACTTTTTCAGCATCGCCGACCGCTGGGGAACGGTTTATTTTACGAGAAAGGATTTTCAACCAAATTACGAAACTGACGGCTGGGATGGTACATTTCGCGGTGGGCGCGTGCCGCCGGGCGTTTATACTTGGATAGCGCGGATAGAATTTTTGGATGGAAAAAAGGAGATTATCGGCGGGACGGTTTATTTGAAAAGGTAATTTTCAATTTTTAAATAGGTAAAAAAAAACAGGCAATCCGTCGAAACGGGTTGCCTGTTTTTTGGAGAAAAAAAGTTGAAATTTAAACTTCCGGCAATTTTTTAGTCACCACCAATTTTCCTTCCATCATAGATTTTCGGCCAAAAATCAGCCCAACCGTGTCCGAATCAATTAAAACCGTATCGCCTTTGATATAATTTCCGGCCAAAACGTGCTTTGCTAGGCCATTTATCAATTCTCGTTGCAGCGTTCTTTTCAGCGGACGCGCACCGAATTGTGGGTCGTAACCATTTTCGGTAATCCATTTCGAGGCATCGTCCGTGACTTCAAGTTTAAGTTCTTGGCGGTCGAGCATTTCACGAATTTCAATATAAAGTATATCTAAAATCTGCCGCACCTGCGATTTTTGGAGCGGGTGAAAAACGACGACTTCATCAATCCGGTTCAAAAATTCGGGTCGCAGCGTCATTTTCAAAGCATCCATCACCTCTGATTTTGCGGTTTCAAAAACTTCGTGCTGCCGTTTTTCGGGCATCGAATCGAAGTCCTCGAAAGTTTCCATGATGCGGTCGCTCGCCAAATTCGAGGTCATTATTATTATGGTGTTTTTGAAATTCGCGGTGCGGCCTTTGTTGTCCGTCAGCCGCCCGTCGTCCAAAACTTGCAGCAAAATATTGAACGTGTCGGGGTGTGCTTTTTCAATTTCATCCAACAAAACAATCGAATATGGCCGACGGCGAACGGCCTCAGTCAACTGCCCACCTTCATCATATCCAACATATCCTGGCGGCGCACCGACGAGCCGCGAAACCGAATGTTTTTCCTGATATTCGGACATATCAATTCGCGTAATGGCCTTTTCATCGTCAAAAAGGGTGTCGGCGAGGGCTTTTGCAAGTTCGGTTTTTCCCACGCCGGTCGGTCCGCAAAAAATGAACGAACCAATCGGTTTGTCCGGGTCGCTCAATCCGGCTCGGCTGCGGCGGATCGCATCGGCGACCGCAACGACCGCTTCATCTTGGCCAATGACGCGTTTGTGAAGCTCGGTTTCCAAATGCAACAATCGTTCGCGTTCGGAAAGCATCATTTTTGAAACCGGAATGCCCGTCCAACGCGCCACGACTTCCGCGATATTATCGGCGGTTACAATTTGCGTGGTCATCCGATTTTCGGGCGCGAGTTGTGCAAGTTTTTCCTCGGCGGCTTTCAACATGGCTTCCTGCGCGGGAATGTCTTGGTATTTCAATCGTGAAGCCACTTCCAAATTGCCCTCGCGCTCGGCACGTTGATATTGGATTTGTAAATCCTCTATTTTCTGTTTGCAATTCTGAATCGCTTCGACAATCTCTTTTTCACCCTGCCATTTTCCACGCAACGAGTCCAATTTTTCGCGCAAATCACCGATTTGCTTGTTCATCGCGTCCAATTTCCGTTCGTCTTTTTCGCGTTTGATGGCTTCGCGTTCGATTTCGAGTTGGCGAAGTTTGCGGTCGAGTTCGTCCACTTCTTCGGGCACTGAATCCAATTCGAGGCGAAGTTTGGCAGCGGCTTCGTCCATCAAATCAATGGCTTTGTCCGGCAGTTTTCTATCCGAAATATATCGGTGCGAGAGTTCGGCAGCGGCAATCAATGCCTCGTCGAGGATTTGGACTTTGTGGTAATTTTCATATTTTTCGCGGATGCCGCGCAAAATCGAAATCGTGTCTTCCAAGTTCGGCTCGTCCACATAAACCGATTGAAAACGCCGTTCGAGTGCCTTAT
This sequence comes from Saprospirales bacterium, assembly GCA_031398055.1. Classification (GTDB taxonomy): domain Bacteria; phylum Bacteroidota; class Bacteroidia; order Chitinophagales; family Saprospiraceae; genus M3007. The sequence goes on from JANNMS010000048.1 coordinate 6,359, forward strand.
CCGTTTCAAAATACTTCTGATATTCGTCCAAAGTCGTCGCGCCGATGGTGCGGAGTTCGCCGCGCGCGAGTGCAGGTTTGAGGATATTTGCGGCATCCATCGCGCCTTGTCCACCACCTGCACCGACCAACGTATGGATTTCGTCAATAAACAAAATGACCTGCCCCTCGCTGTCCACCACTTCTTTGATGACGGCTTTGAGGCGTTCCTCGAACTCGCCTTTGTATTTTGCACCGGCAATCAGCGAGGCCATGTCGAGCGAAAAAATCTTTTTGGATTGCAAACCTTCCGGCACGTCCTGTCGATAAATCCGCCACGCAATGCCTTCCACAATCGCAGTTTTGCCCACGCCGGGGTCGCCGATGATGACAGGATTGTTCTTTTTCCGACGACTCAAAATGTGCAAAACCCTTCTAATCTCTTCATCGCGACCAACAACCGGGTCGAGTTTTCCAGTTGCGGCGAGTTCGTTCAAATTGATAGCGTATTTCTGCAAAGCATTGTACACCTGTTCGCTTTCGGCGTCTGTGACTTTTCTGCCTTTTCGGATTTCTTTGACTGCGGCGGTGAGGTTTTCCAAAGTTGCGCCGTTTTCGCGGAGCAATCGGCCTGTTTTGTCCGCGCCTTTTGCGATGCCGAGCAACAACAATTCCAAAGAAATGTACTCGTCGCCAAAGTCTTTCAACATGGTTTTGGCGGCGGCAACTGCTTTGTTGGCATCGTTTGTCAAAAACTGTTTGTCCGCACCCTGCACGCGGGGCGTATCGAAAACAAGTTTGTCCAAACCTGCTTCGATGGTCTTGGTGTTTGCACCCGATTTTTTCAAAAGGAAATCGGTTACGGAGTCGTCCACCTTCAACATTCCTTTCAAAAGGTGCGCGGTGTCCACGTTTTGTTGTTCAAAAGATGCGGCCAACTGCTGCGCCTGCATGATGGCTTCTTGTGCCTTGATGGTGAAATTATCGTATGTCATTTTGTGGTTGGTTTATTAGTTGACTGATTGATTGGTTGATTTGACCAGTCAACTAACCAATCAATCAACTTTTCAACCAATCAAAATATGGGGCAATTTTGGTGAAAAAATGTCAGATGCCATCATTTTTTAGGGACAAAATGACTTGGGGTGTGGGGGATTTTCTGACAGAAATGCAGTTTGGTTGCTCGAAGTTGCTCGTGAGGGTCTGTGACCCGAAACGTTCCGTTAGCAGGTCTGCGACCTGCATTAGTTGTCTCGTTTTGGGCAGCATCCAAGCCAATAGATTGCAGCAAATTAACACCATGATTGCAGTAATTTGTTATGTTTACGGTTTCAAAGTAACGAATAACAATTCACATCACTATCTATGAGCCGCTATAAAATCGTTGACCAACACGGTCTCAACTTCGTTACCCTCACTGTTGTGGACTGGGTGGACGTGTTTATTCGAAAAACTTACAAGGACATACTGCTTGAAAGTCTTCGTTATTGTCAACAAGAAAAAGGTCTACGGATTTATGCCTATGTCATCATGAGTAGCCACATCCACCTGATTGTGGAAGCGACAAGGCCGGACATTACGCTTTCAGATGTCCTCCGCGATTTCAAAAAGTTTACAGCAAAAAAAATCCTACACGAAATTGAACATGGTGGTTCCGAGAGCCGCAAAGAATGGCTGATGCATCGATTTGCCTACCAGGGGAGGGAATCGGCTGACAGGCAATACCAATTTTGGCAAGCGGACAACCATCCTATTGACCTTTATACGCGCTGCCCGTCATCGGACAAAAAATCGGGTATATTCACCTAAATCCAGTGAAAGAAGGCTGGGTCGCGGAAGCCGAGCAATACTTGTACAGCAGTGCGTCAAATTATACTTCTGGACGGGGGTTGCTCGATGTAACAGTTGTAGAACTGCCAATGACCTGGGTTGGATATATACCTGGGATTTAATACTTGGTTTTCAACAGATGTACGTTGCTCGTAAGGGTTTTCAACCCGAAACGTGCTGTTTGCCGGTCTCAGACCGGAATTTTGAACTACACTTTTAGATAATACCGGTCACAGACCGGTTAACAGCACGTTTCGGGTTGAAAACCCTCACGAGCAACGTCGAACAGCACGTTTCGGGTTGAAAACCCTCACGAGCAACGTCGAGCAGCGTCCGAGGAACACTTAGTGCGAGCGGGGCAATGGGGTGGGCATGATTATGGTTTGAGGGATTTGGGTAATTATGGGAACACGGAACACACGGAAAAAACGGAATTACATGAGAAACTGGATAGTAAGTTGCTAAAAGTGTTTTATAAGAAAACCCGAATAAGTGCTGGCGTGAAAGTAACCGATATTCTGATATTCGCTTGATTTTTAGTTGAAAAACGGGGAAAAACTTAAAACAAAATGATGCGGTTTTCGCCAAAATTGTTTTAAAAACTTCAAACTTTGCAGCGTCAAAATTTTCAAAATTGAGAATTATCCCGAACCTGCAACCCTGATTTGTCCCCGATTGTCTTTCCGTTTTTTCAAACTTTCAAAAATTGAGCATGAAACTATCCACCACACTTTTCGCTTTTTTTGTGTGTTTGTCATTTTTATTTTCCCTAAAAACCAATGCCCAATCACCTACTATTGATATCGCAAAAAGACTTTATTTCACCCAATCCGTCGCACCCGGCGATGTCCATATGGATGGAATTTTGGACGAAGCCGCTTGGCAGAAAGTAGATTGGGGAAAGGATTTTTTGGAAAACCAACCAAATTCCGGCACCGCGCCCTACCTAAATTCCCAATTCCGGATTTTGTACGACGACAAATATTTGTACGTCGGATACCGTGCTTTTGACTCGGCACCGGACAGCATCGTGGCTCGGATGTCTCGCCGCGACGAGTTCCCGGGCGATTGGATGGAGATAAATATTGACAGTTACCATGACCTGCGGACGGCTTTTTCTTTCACTTTTTCGGTGAGCGGAGTGCGCGGCGACGAGTTTGTTTCAAACAACGGCAACAATTGGGACACAAACTGGAACCCAATTTGGGACGGAAAATCGCACATTGACAGCCTCGGTTGGACGGCAGAAATCAAGATTCCGTTCAGCCAACTTCGGTATTCAAATTTGGAAAATCAGGTTTGGGGTTTTCAAGTGCAGCGGCGCATTTTTCGGCAGGAGGAACGCTCCATGTATCAATTTATCCCTCAAAATTCGGGCGGTTGGGTCAGTTATTTTGCCGAGTTGCATGGCCTGAAAAATTTGCCCAACAATAAAGGTGTGGAACTCGCGCCCTACGTTTTGGCAAAAACCGAGCGGTTCGAAAAAGTGGATGGCAACCCATTTGCCGACGGCTCAAAAAATCAAATCACGGCTGGTGTGGATGGAAAATTATCGGTGACCCGCGACCTGATTTTGGATTTTACGATAAATCCTGATTTTGGGCAAGTCGAGGCCGACCCCGGTGCGGTTCGGTTGGATGGTTTTCAAAATTTTTTCAGCGAACGCCGCCCGTTTTTTCAGGAAAGCCGCAATCTTTTTGATTATCAAATCACAGGTTCGGAGGCTGGTGGCGATTACGACAGCGATTTGCTTTTTTATTCACGTCGGATCGGCGGCAGTCCGCACGGCTACCCGGATTTGAAGGACGGCGAATTTTCGGATGTCCCGAACGCCACTTCGATTTTGGGTGCGGCAAAATTTTCTGGAAAAACAAAAAAAGGCTGGTCAATCGGTGTTTTGGAAAGCGTGACGCAGCGCGAAAATGCCAAAATTGATTTGAATGGGACACGCCGAAAAGAACTCGTCGAGCCGTTGACCAATTATTTCGTGGGTCGTTTGATAAAAGATTTTGACGAAGGCAACACGATTTTTGGGGCAGTTTTGACGGGCGTAAATCGCGAAAAAGGCCTGAATTGGCTGCATCGAAATGCCTATTCGGGTGGTTTGGATTTTCAACATTTTTGGAATCACCGGTGGTGGTACGTCAAAGCGAACGCCATTTTCAGCCGGGTCGAGGGCAGCGAGGAGGCGATTTTGGGGACGCAAACCAGTTTTGGGCATTATTTTCAAAGGTCAAATGCCGATTACTTGCACGTCGATGACCTACGAACTTCGTTGACTGGCTCGGGTGGGACTTTTAAAATCGGGAAAATCGGCGGCAAGGCGAACAAAATCGGCGGCATCGTCAAATTTGAAACCGGCATCACTTTTCGCTCGCCGGAATTGGAATTGAACGACCTCGGTTTTATGCAAACCGCCGACGAAATCAACCATTTTGCCTGGGCTGGTTATCAAATCAACAAACCTTTTTCGGTTTTCCGGCAAGCCAGAATCAATTACAACCACTGGACGCGCTGGGATTTTGGCGGCCAATTTTTGTACTCGGCTTTCAACACGAATTTGCACGGGACTTTCAAAAACCAGTGGAGCGTCGGCACGGGCTCGACCATCAATCCGAACGAAATTTCAAATACTGCCTTGCGTGGCGGATCGTCGTTGCGCCGTCCGCCGGGCATGGGTTGGTGGTTTTATGTCGAATCGGATGGCAGGAAGCGGGTCAGTTTTAATGTGAATCCGTTTTTTGCCTGGGGTTTTGGCAACACGGTGCGCATCGAAAATTATGATGTGAGCGTAAGTTTTCAGCCGCTCGATGCCTTGAAAATCAGTTTTAACCCAGGACTTGCTCGGAGTTGGCGGAAGCAAGACCAATTCGTGGATCAGGCATATTTTGGAACAAACCAGCGAACGATAGTTTCCGAAGTCGAACAGCGCACTTTTTACCTGACCGGGCGGTTAAATTACAACATCACGCCCGATTTGACGATCCAATATTATGGTCAACCATTCATTTCCAGGGGTTTGTACAAAAATTATGGCTACGTCTCCGACCCGTTGAACCATGAATATGACGCTCGTTTTCATCAATTTTCAGAACAAGAAATCACGCCGAAAACCGAAAAATTTTCTGTTGACGAAAATCTCGACGGCACGGAAGACTACAGTTTTAAAAAACCGGATTTCAATTATATCCAATTTCGCTCGAACCTCGTGGCGCGGTGGGAATACATTCCGGGTTCGGAAATTTACTTGGTTTGGTCGCAGGGCGCCGTGCCGAACGCCGATTCTCAATTGAACACGCCGCTCGTCCGTTGCCTTTTTGACAATGCTTTTGATGAAAAAGCGCAGAATATTTTTTTGGTTAAAATGACTTACCGGTTTTTGAGATAGGCATTCTTGGTTTAGAAAAAGGTGCGTAGCACCGGAATCTTTGTAGAAAACAATAGGTAACTTACCCAAAAGGTGCGTAGCACCGGGATATCCGACTCCAAATATTTCGGTGCTACGCACCTTTAATCGATAGAATCGGCAATTTTCTACAAAGATTCCGGTGCGATGCACCTTTGAAATCATTGGTTTGACGGCATTAGACTCGAAATCATCCGGTGAGTTTTTAAGATATTTTGAACCCAATCCTTATTCAATTTGAGCGAATTCTAACCGCCCACCGCCGCCAATAAAAAACCTACCCCCAAATTTTCCAGTTCCCTTTCCAGTTCTTTTTGTGATTTTCCAATTGCCAGGTGGAAGCAAAATTTCACCACCGATTGATTTTTCAGACTTGATTTTTACAGATTGACAAATGCCGTTGTTCATTTCCGCCGAAATCAAAAATCCGCCCGCCGCCCGCAAATTTTCAAAAGATACATCCGTCCAATCTTTTGGGATAGCAGGAAAAACCACGACTCGCCCATTTTGACTTTGCAACAACATTTCCAACACGCCCGCAGCGAACCCAAAATTGCCTTCCAAAGTGAACGGCCTGCCTGTCGAATTCGCATAATTTTCCCCAGATTGGTCGCCGTTTACATGAAAAGAATTTTTGGAAATGAACGCTTCCTGAAAAATTTTCAACGATTTTCGAGCCAATTCACCGTCCCGATTTCGTGCCGCAAGACAAGCCAACCACGAAAAAGAATAACCATTCCATTCCGACGAACCGTGTTTTTCGAGCGCGGCGAGCGAGTTTTTGATGATTTTTTGGTCGTTTTCACCTCCATTCCAATCCAACAAACCGAGCGGATAAATTGCCATCAAATGCGAAAAGTGGCGGTGCGATTTTTCAAAAGGCAAATCCGGGGCGATTTTCAACTCGAAATTTTCGGTCATCGCCAATTCTGGAAGTTCGGCGGCTGCGGTTTTCCAAAAATTTGCTTCTTCTGATTTCCCCAAAACTGCGGCGAGTTCAGCCGTTTTTTCAAAAACAAAACGCGTCAAAGCAAGGTCGTAATTGGTGAAAGTCGCTGGAAACCAAGCGTTTATGGTATTGTCGTTGATTTCTGGGGACGATGAAATGGGTAAAAAACGTTTCAAATTTTTTGTCGAATCTGGCCGCCGCGTCAATTCTTCGAGGTGCACCGCGACCGATTTCAAAAACGGGAACGCGTCATTTTTCAAAAAAACCTCGTCGCGGGTAAATTGCCAATGTTGGTAAAATTGGTGCGCGAGCCACGCGGCGGTCGTCGGCGAGCAGGCATATTGGATCCAGCCGCCCATCGGTTCGCCGAGCAAAGTTTCGACGCCCGGCACGTTCAAACCGGCGGTCCCGAAAAACCGTTTTGTCCAAGCCAAATGTGCTTTTTCGTTGCTTCTCAAAAATCGCAAAAAACCTTCTGCGAGGTCGGCATGGTTTGCCGGCAAGGCATGCCAGTACGACATTTCCGTGTTCAAATCATGGTGAAAATCACTTTTCCACGGCGGCAAACTGCCGTTGTCCGCTGTCCAAATTCCCTGCAAATTGATGGCCGGGGCAAACGGTCGGGCGAGGCAACCGAATTTGTAATTTTCGAGGTGATATTGTTTGTCCAAAATTGGGTCAGGCAATCGAACGGCAGATTTTTTCCAAAACGCCGACCACCATTTTTTGCTTTCGGAAAATGACTTTTCAAAACCTCGTCGGCTCGCTGATTTCACTGTTTTTTCGGCTTTTTCTGCCCAAATTGCTTTTGGAAAATGGCTCGTGATGCTCCAAACGCCTTCCAAACCACCATTTTTCATTTTTGTAAAAACGGCTACTTCGTAACTAAAACCACCGAAACCGGGCTGGTGATAAACTGTCAAACCAGGTTTTTCAACCATGCCGCCCATCGGATAACCCAACTTTTCGAGGTCAGGCGAGCCGGGCGAAAACGTGCTTTCGGCGTAGCCCGGCGGCACCAATTTTGGGTAAAAAGGAAGGTTTTGGGCCGTCGAATTTTTCATTTCCCACCGAAACCAGCCCTCGCGGCGGTTGGCGTGGACAAAAGTTTTGAACATCAAACCGCTTTCAAATTCGACGGTTGCCAGCCCGGTCGAAATGTCCAATTCGGAGTGGGTGATTTTGTTTTTTCCGAGAAAAAATTCGAGTGCTGCGCCGGGAAGTTTGGTCGGGCCAGGCTGATTTTCGTAAGGTTTGTCCAATTTTTCCTGCACAATTCCGTAATTTTTGAGGCGGACTTGCTCGGTAATCCATTGATAATTGAGGTCAGAATTATCCATATTTTCCATCGGGCGGGTGTCCCAAAGGTCGGCGCGGTCGAGCGCGAGACGAATGTTTTGCGCGTCTTTTTGCCAAACGAGACTGCCCAAAATGGCATTTCCTAGCGGTAAACCTTCGTCCCAGCGGCTGGGCAAATGGTCAAAATGAAGGTTGTGATCGGCGAGCGGCTGGGTGAAAACTTGAAAAGGCAGACAGAAATAAATCAGCCATAAATAAAAATTTTTCATAATTGATTGATTGGAAATGGCGTTCATTGAAAATATAGTACAAAAATACTACCCGGCTGGTAACTCAATGGCCGTCCAAGACATTAATCATTCGAAACATGCGCCGAGAAAACGAAAATATTTTTAACCAAACAACTTTCTTTTACCTCCAAATTCGGTGCATTTTATGAAAAATCTGGCAATCTATCCGCTCGTTTTCACTGCATTTTTCAGTGGAGCCGCTTTCAAAAACGAATCAATTTTCCCAAATTCTGGCCCAACTGACCCGCCAAACATCCCAACTGACGCCCCGATTGTGGTTCAATTTGAATCGAATCAACGGGAATTTTCGCACGTTTCAAAATCATGGGCGGTCGTTCGAGAACTTGAAATTTCGACTGAAACCTCCACTTTTTTCATTCTAAAATCAAAAGAACGCAGCTCTGCTTTTTTGTCAAAAATGAAATTGACGGGTGACGAAATTGCAAGCGGGCTGCTCCAAATTCAAGATTTTGAAACCGGGCAAACGTTTTTTGTCCAATTTCAAAACTTGAAAATCCGAGCTATTTCTGAATTTCAGGATGAAAAAACGCCGGTTGGTTTGGAACGAATCAGCATTCATTTTGAAAAATTTTATGCTTGGCGAGCCGAGCGTGGCGGGGTGCGGCAAATTCCCACCACAGATTTCATGAAAATTTGGAAGAAAAAAGAGGCGATGGCCATGGGTCAATAATTTTCAAAGTGACTTTTCCAACAACAAATAGTCAGAGGTTTGAAAGAAATTAAAACCGAAGACGGCGTTTGGCCATGCTGATATGCGTGGCCATTTTTTTTGAACTATGAACTATAAACTATAAACTATGAACTATGAACTATGAACTATGAACTATGAACTATGAACTATAAACTATGAACTATGAACTATGAACTATAAACTATGAATAGTTAACCGTTCATAGTTCATAGTTTATAGTTCATAGTTCATAGTTCATAGTTCATAGTTCATAGTTCATAGTTCATAGTTCATAGTTCATAGTTCATAGTTCATAGTTTATAGTTCATAGTTCATAGTTCATAGTTTCTTAAAAATCTTGTTCATCTCAATGCTCGAATCGAGGAACAAAATCTTCGGGTTGGCATTCCGTTCGATGTAAAAAATATTGTCGTTGAACAGTTTTGCCATTTCTGTAAGTTTCTGAAAATCAAGGACTTTGGCCATGTTCAGGGCAGTTTGCATTTCTTTTTCGCGCAACCGCAGCGAGGTATTTCCGGTGACGACGACCGACATCATTTCCCGTAAAAAATGCAAACCGTAGTGCAAAAATTGCTTCTGATTTTCCCTGCCCAATTTTGAAAAATGTTCCGTCCACTGCGCCATTTCCATCGCACTGCCTTTCCAACACCTGCGCAACCAATCCAACAGCAAATTGGCGTTGTCATTTTCGGCAGTGTCGGCCATTTGCAAGGCCAAATTGAAATCGCCGTCTGCCAAAAACGCGATTTGTCGGGCGCGATCGGCATCCAAAACCCGTTTTTCAATCAAACCAACTGCAATTTCGTCGTCCGTCAATCGGTCGGTTTTGACCAATTGACAACGCGAAATGATGGTGTTCAAAATCAAGTCTGAATTTTCGGCGGCGAGCAAAAAAATGGTTTTTTCCGGTGGTTCTTCAATCAATTTCAACAGGCGATTTCCCTCTTTTCCGAGGAATTCGGGCAGCCACATCACCAAGATTTTGTAGCGGCCTTCGAAGGCTTTCAACGATAGTTTTTTGACAATCGCGCCACATTCTTCGGCGGTGATATTGCCTTGTTTGTTTTCGGCGGCGATGCGCGCGAGCCACGAATTGGCATCCAAATATGGGTTTTCGGCAATTGCCTCGCGCCATTTTTTGATAAAATTGGTGCTGACTTCTTTCGCCCCGACTGTCGGATAGGAAAAATGAATGTCGGGATGCGTCAAAGTTTTCGCCTTTCGGCAAGCACTGCAAACGTCGCACGCGCCCTTTTCCGTCGGGTTTTCGCATTGCAAAAGTTGGGCAAAAGCGATGGCCAAAGCCAAATTTCCGCTGCCGGTATTTCCCAAAAAAATCTGGGCGTGCGGCACGCGGTTGCTGGCGGACAATTTTAAAAGGAAATCTTTGGTTCGGGCTTGGCCGAGGATGTCTGGAAAAATCATGGGGCAAAATTAGAATCAGAATTTACAGAATTTTTGAATTTTCAAAATTTGCCCTTCCTGAAAATTCGGATTGAAAATGTTAGAATCAGAATTTACAGAATTTTTGAATTTTCAAAATTTGCCCATTCTGAAAATTCAAAAATTCCGAAAATTCTGATTCCGACAATCAAAAATCAAACTTCAACCGCCCAAAAACATACCGCCCGTTGAACCCCATTTGCTGGACTCGCCGCGAATAAACAAACCGCCCGGACGACATATTTCCAGAATGGTTGTGCAAATCTTGGTAAGTATCCAGCAAATTATTCACGCCAACGGTGAGGCCGAGACCTTTCAAAATCTTGTAACTCAACGACATATCAAAAACCGTTTTTGCCGCAAAAATCTGGTCGAGCGTCTCCTTTGCACCAGCGTTGAATGCATTTGCAGGAAAATTATCGGGTTTCGTTGGGTCAATCGTCGGGTCGAGATATTGCACTTTTCCAAAATTGACAGCACGCAACATCACGCCAAACTTGCCAATTTTATAATTAAAAGTAGCGGAAATTTTGTGTTTTGGACTCGCCACCTCGATGCGGCTTTGGTCTTCGCGGTTGAAATACCTGGCAATTTGACCCGTCCTTTCCAAAACATCGGAGGCATGAATAATTGGTTTGCCGTTCGCATCTTTTTTCACGGTGTTGTCCAACAAACTGCCCGCCACGATAAATTTAAACTCCTGATTTCCGCCAAATTTTTTGGTGTACGAAATCACTGCTTCGATTCCGCGCGCCCGCGTGTCCACAGCATTTGTAAAAAAATTGGCCGCCCCGGCGTTCGCCAACGCAAGTTGCGCTTTCAAAGTGGAGTCGCCGCCGTCGGTAAAATTGTTGGTCAAAACGATGCGGTTGTCAATGTCAATTTGGTAAGCATCAATTGTTAATTCCAAACCACCGACGATTCGAGCGGTGAAACCTGCCGAAAAACTGATGGAAGTTTCCTGTTTTAATTTCGGGATGCCCAAAATCTCGGCCGCTTTGCTCGAATTTGTAAACGTACCGCTTTCAATCGGCACCAGATTTCCACCCTGCGAAACGAACAACGTATTTGTTTTTGCATAAAATCTTTGCTGCATCGAAGGCGCGCGAAAACCCGTGCTGGCACTCGCCCGAAGCGTCAAAAAATCGCCAAAACGGTAGCGGCTGGCCAATTTTCCATTCACCGTGCTGCCAAAATCAGAGTAATTTTCAAAACGCACCGCCGCGCCAACCATGAAAGATTCATCAAAATCTTGCTCCGCGTCGGCATACAAACCAAAACAACTGCGGCTGTTGTCGCCTTTATTTTCGGGCAAAAAACCTGAAAAAACCTGCGCACCCGCCGCCGCGCCCGACGGCACATCGTAATTTTTCCACGATGATTCTTCGCCCTCGCGGATGCCAAAAAGGTCGATCCGGTGCTCGCCACCGAACGCCAAATTCAGGCCGTGCAAGATTTTGTAAAGTTTCCGGGAAGCATCCACGTTGATGGTATTTTGCAAAAACTTGAGGCCGCCGGCGTCAAAAGTGGTTTGCAAATTGGTGGGCGAGTTTTTGGCCTGGGTATAATTTACAGAATTATCAACCGTAAAATCGAAAGTGTTTTGGCCGAAAGTATTGCTGAAATCAACCATCCAACCATTGATTTTTCCCCGCAAACCAGCAGCGACCGACAAATCTTGCACATCAGAATTGATGGCCGGCAAAAAACCATCCGGGTAAATTGAAAATACGTTGGCCGCGTAAATTTTTGCATTCGAAGTAACCGACGACGGGTAGCGATAAAACCCCGTCGCGTTGCCTTTTTTGGCATTGAAACCGCCAAATAGATAAAGACTCCACCCATCTTTCAAACCATAATCGAGGTGGGCCATCACGCCGCCGCCCTTGATTTCGGATTGGCCGATGCGCATGTCAAAAAAGTCGCGGGTCAAATTTTTTGCCGCCAAAATCGAATCGTCTTTGGCAGAGTAAACCGTCCCGGTGTACGTCCCGCCGCGATTCGTCGCCCCGCGTTGAATGTATTCGCCCGTCAAATTGAGGAAACCTCGGCTGCCCAATTTGAATCCGTAATTCAAACCGCCCTGAATTGTCTGGCCGTCGTTGGCCGTTTTCAGGCCGTCATCTGTCTTTCCCAAACGAAAAAGTGCTTCATTTTTGGCATATTCCGTCAAATGCTGGCCATACGAAACACTTCCGTCCAGCACTCCGGTTTTCTTTTTCAAAATAATATTGATGACGCCCGCGATCGCATCCGAGCCATATTGAGCCGACGCGCCGTCGCGCAAAATCTCCACCCGTTCGATGGCCGAAACCGGAATCGCCGCCAAATCGGTGCCGACCGTTCCGCGATTCACCGTGCCATTTACATTGACCAAAGCACTTTGGTGGCGGCGTTTTCCATTGACCAAAACCAAAACTTGGTCGGGGCCGAGGCCGCGAAGTTGGGCAGGGTCAATGTGATCGGTGCCATCCGAAATCGTCTGCCGCGCCGACTGAAAACTGGGCGCGATGTACGTCAAAATCTGGTTCAAATCCACCTGTCCGACCTCGTTCGTGATTTGTGCAATGGGAATAATATCCACCGGAACAGCCGTCGTGAGTTTGGTTCGGGTCGTGCTGCGCGAGCCGATGACCACTGTTTCGGAAACCATTATTCTGTTGGCGGTCATCGAAATGTTGATAACATTGACGTCATTGAGGTAAATTTCCTGTTTTTCGAAACCTGTATAAGTAAAAACCAACACTTCGGCACCGGCGGGCACGCCAATTCGGTAATTGCCCAAACCATCCGTGGTGCCACCGACATTCGTGCCTTTAACAATAACCGTCGCGCCTTGAAGTGGCTCGCCGTTGGCCGCGTCGATGATTTTCCCGACGACCATCCGTTGGGCAAAAACGCCCAATCCAAACACCATAAAAAAAGAAAAAAGAACTGATTTAAGTTGAATATGCTTCATACTGATAATGTTTTTGTGAAAAATTAAAAATGAAAAATTGACAAAGGTGAAGGTAGTAAAATGTGTTTTTACCCAAATTTTTTTAGTTTAAAAATTCAAGATTTCAAACTTTTCACTTCCTCAACCTGAAAATTTCTATTCAAATTCCAAATGCCATTTTCTTTTCAGATCTAAAATTAACCGAATTAGGCGTTCAGTTTTTCCAGTTCAGCGCGAATAATTTTTACCGTTTCCATCAGCCACACACTTTTGAACCACGAAATCAATACGCCGGCAAAATGATTTCAACCAACAATTCTTTTTTCAAATTTAAAAATTTCAAACTGATGAAACGTTTTTCATTTTTCATTTTTTTACTTTTTGCTTCTTTCACTGCCATCAACGCTGCAAATTTTGAAGCACCTGAAGAAATCTGCGCTTCTTGCCCGAAAACGGACAACTTGGCTGCGACCAATCAAACTGGCACGACTGCTGACCTTTCTTGGGCAGCTGTTCCCGATGCAGCTTCCTACACCGTTGTCGTTGAAAATGGCAAAAACAACCCAATCCAATTCCTTTTCCAAACTTCAACCACTGCCACCACGACCACGGTAACTGGTTTGACGGTTGGTAAAAATTACAAATTCAAGGTTCGCGTGCACTGCACCGACGGCAAAAAAAGTGGCTGGGCGAAATGGTTTGATTTCAATTCGAGCACTTCCGCACCTTGCACCACGCCAATTAATTTGACCGCGACGCCCACCGGTCCCGGTTCGGCAGACCTCGGTTGGTCAGCAATCGGGGGCGCGGAATCCTACATTGTGAAAGTTGAAAACGGTTCTGGCAACCCAAATCAGTACCTTTTGCTGGACACTGTGCCCACAAATGCGCTTTCGTTGAGCGGTTTGGTACCTGCAAAAAATTACAAATTCAAAGTCCGTTCGCTTTGTTTTGGTGGGAATTTGACGGCTTGGTCGCCGTGGTTTGTTTTCACGACGCCCGCTGCGAAACCATCGGATTTTATTCAAATTTCGGAACGCAACTCGATTTCAGATTTTGAAATTCAAGTCGCACCGAACCCAATTTCTGATCGCCAAGCCAATTTGAAAATTTCGGGTGCAAAAGACAAATTGGTAAAAATCCAACTTTTTGACCTCGCTGGACGTGAAATTTTGACTGAAAATGCTCAACCAGAAAGTGAAGTTTGGGCGCAAAATTTGAACTTGCCAGAGATGAAATCGGGGATTTATTTTTTGAAAGTCCAATTTGAAAACAGCAGCCGGACGCTGCGGATTTTGGTCAATGAATAAAAATTTAAACTTTTAAAAGTTCTATAGAAAGCACAACTAAAAAGCACTCAATTGCAATTGAGTGCTTTTTAGTTGTGAAAAAATTTAATTTGATAAAGATTGCACCAGCAAATCGGCAAGTCGTAAACATTTTGAATAATCCACATTTTCGTACTCAAAACCAATGTGAACCGCTCGATAATATTCAATCAAATTCGAGTGGTAAAATCTTTCGGAAGGAATAAACCAGGCGTTTTTGCCCAATTTTTCGGCCAAAAACCATTTTTCGAGCAGCCGGGCGGCGCGCCCATTTCCATCTTCCATCGGGTGTATTTTCAAAAAAACGAGGTGAATCAGCGCAGCAAAATAAAAAACCTCGTCCCATGCCAAATTTTCAGAAAGCAAAAATTTCACGTCGGCCATCAATTTTCGAACCTCGATTTCCACAATTTCAGGCGGCGCAGCGACATATTCAATCCGACCTTCTTTGTCCACAATCAATTCGATGTGCTTTCGAATTTTTCCCCGCGACCCGGCCGTCAACAAATTTTTGGTCAAAACCGAATGTGCTTTCAGCAAATTTTTAAAAGTCAAAACCTGGTTTTGGGCAAATTGGTAGGCTTTGAAAAGGTCGTCCGTCTTTTTCGTGTAATCTGGTTGAAACCGTACTTTTTGAAATTTATGTTTTAAAAAACTGTCCAACTCAATGTTTTCACCTTCAATTTTTGAAGAAAACACAACTGAAATCGAAGTATAAAAATCAAAAGGATTGGCCGGGTAGTCGATTTTTTTTTCGCCGGGAAACGACTTTTCCAAATCCACCGGAAGTTCACGGCGGAATTTTTCCAAAAATTGGACAGGCAGAATTTGTAAATTTTGAGTTGAAATCATTTTCAAAGGTAAATTTTAGAATTTGTACCCTTCCAAAAGTTTCTCCACCTTTTTTTGAATTTCAAAATCCGGCACGAGTTCCGGCGCGTGGTGCGGCTTTTTCCGGGCATCAATTATCATCGAACCGCGACAGCCCCAATGTTTGTTTTCGACAAAAGATTTCACGCCAAAAACATCGTGCGAGGGGTTCGAACGCGTGAAAGTCATCCACAAAAAATTGTTCAAATTAGCCGCCGCAAACTGCGAATCATCCACCACCAAAATCAACGGAACGTGCTGTAAATCAAAACGTTCGAGGTATTTACAAAGACTTTCAACCTCGTCGCGGGCAGGTTTTCCAGCCTCAAATTTTGGTGCTTCGATGGCCAAAATTCCCGGCTGAAAAAATGTCGGTTTTGAAAAATTTTGCGGCAGCGAAAAATTGTCAGGCAGTTCGTTTTTCAAAATCCGACGTCGTTCGCCTCGGCAGGCGATGACCAATTTTGAGCCCTCGTTCCAACCGTCGCCCGAATAATCGAGGGTGTCGATGGTTGTTTTTGTTTGAAAATGCAGGTCGCGCGAAAAATCCACCCGCTCCAAAACGTGCTGAAAAAAATGCGGGATGTCGTGCGAATCCAAATTTGGGTCGTCGTCGCTCGCCGCGATAATCAGAAATTTGGCAAGCGAAGTTTGCCCCGAACCCAAAATCCGGTTGGCAATTGTCAAAATTTCTTCCGGTTTTCGTTCCCGAAAAGGCATGTACCGCTCGTGGCCAATCGCCAAAAGCAGCGGATGCACGCCCGACGCATCCACCGCGTGGATTTCTTGGACGCCCGGAAATTCCTGCGCAGTCAGCGGCGCGACCAATTCATGAATCAACCAACCAAAACTCGAATCTTCCGCCGGTGGCCGCCCGACGACCGTGAAATGCCACAGCGGATTTTTTCGGTGAAAAACTTTGTGCACGCGCATCACTGGAAACTCGTGGGTCAAAGAATAATAGCCAAGATGGTCGCCAAACGGGCCTTCCGGTTTGGTTTGATTTTTTAAAATTTCGCCAGTGATGACAAAATCCGCGTCGCTCGACAAAAAATATCCGTCGCGCCGAGTCCACCGAAACCGCCGCCCGCCGAGCATCCCAGCGAAGGTCAATTCGCTCAAATTTTCTGGCAACGGCATGATGGCCGAAAATGCGTGGCTCGGCAATCCACCCACAAAAATGCTCGCCCGAAACGGCTCGTCGGACTGCAAATATTGCTGGTGATGGACGCCAATTCCCCGGTGCAATTGGTAGTGCAAACCAATTTCTTCATTCAAAACATATTGATTTCCAGAGAGTTGGATGCGGTACATGCCCAAATTGGATTGCATCAAATTCCGGTTGCCGGGTGCTTCGGTAAAAACCTGCGGCAGGGTCACGAACCCGCCTCCGTCCATCGGCCACGACTTCAAAAGTGGCAATTTATCCACCGTCGTCTCGCCAAAAGTTACCGGGCTGCTGCCCCAATTTTTCATCGGCAGGGCGGAAATTGCGGTCAGTGGCGCGGACAAATACCTGCTCGGATTTTTGAAAAAAGCCGCCGGGTCGCGTTTCAATTCGATGACGCGTTTCACTTTTTCCAACGTGCCTCGGAACAAAAAAGCCGTCCGTTCGAACGTCCCGTAAATATTCGAAACGGCCTGAAACGGACTGTTTTTTACCCGTTCAAAAAG
>JANNMS010000145.1:0-9747 GCA_031398055.1 Saprospirales bacterium
GATTGGCCGGTTGGCGAGCGAAGCCGAGCCACCAATAACTAATAACTAACTCAATGGACGGTGATTCGATATTATGTTCGAGAAAAAAGGCGGCTGGTAGAAATACCGGAGTCCGAGCCGGGCTGTTGGGTGAATCTTTCCCCGCCGTTCGCCCCGGATGAATTGGAGCAGTTCGCCGAACGCTTCGAAATTGACCCGGTTTTCCTCACTGACTCTTTGGACATTGACGAACGTGCGCGGTACGAACGCGACGGTGACCTGCGTTTTATCATTTTGAACACGCCAATTCTCAATGAAAATGCGGAGTCCGAAAACGAGGCCGTTTACGTCACCGTGCCGATCGGTATTTTGCTGACCATCGAGCACGTCATCACGATTTCGGCTTTTGAAACCGATGTTTTGGAGTTGTTTTTGGAAAATAAAATCCGCGACCTCGACCCCGCCGACGAGAAGAGTTTTGTCCTGAAAATTTTCGAGCACAACGTTTATCGCTATTTGACTTGCCTCAAAAAACTCAACCTGCGCCGCAACCGCATCGAAAAAGAACTGATGCACGCCAACCGAAACACCGAACTGAAACAATTGCTTTCCATTGAAAAAAGCCTCGTCTATTTTGTCAACTCGCTGAACGGCAACGAGTTATTGAAAATGAAAATGAAACGCACGGATTTTTTGCAAGTCAACAGCAACGAAGATTTGACCGACCTTTTTGAAGATATCATCATCGACAATTCGCAGGCACTTTCGATGGCGAACGTTTACACCAACATTTTGAACGGGACGATGGATGCCTATTCGAGCATCATTTCCAACAATTTGAACCAAGTAATCCACCGGCTGACGGTGGTCACCGTCGTTTTGATGGTGCCGACTTTGATTGCGTCTTTTTTTGGAATGAACATCGACAATGGGCTGCCCGATAGCCCGCCTTATTTTTATCTTTTAGTCATTTTGACGGCCTGTCTGACGGGTTTTTTATACTGGTTTTTGAACCGGCGGAAGTTTTTTTGAAACCCTGATAACATTTTGGAGGTATTTACATTTGAATTTCGCGATCCAAATCGCACATTATCAATCATTTAAATACCAAGTCATGCCACCACCAGAAATCCAACAACTCTTCCAACTTGCCGTGGCGAAGGGTCTTGAATTCACACAAACTTTGGGCGAACCGACCGATTTGTCCGAAAAGTCCTACCTCGATTTTGTCGCCAACCAAGAAAAATCACTTGCCGAGAGTTGGTACAAAAACAAGTTTTTCCTCACTTTCAATCTTAAAAAAAACAACGTCGGCCACTGCGGTGGGCTGAATGACGTGATGGGTTGGTCGGATGAAATTTCTGTCGAAACGTTTTTTCAAAAAGTCCATCCTGATTATTTGTCGCCGTGGCTGCATTGGAGTTTGGCGATTTATGAAGTGGCCGAAGCATTGAAAGATCGCATCAAACCGGTGCACCAATCTTTTCAATATCAACTGCCGATGCAGCATGGAAACGGCCGGTATTTTTGGTGTTCTTCAAAAGTGGTCGCCCTCCGATTGGATGCCAAAAACAACATGGTCGTGCACGGAAACATTTTTGAACGGCGGGAAGAATTGACACCATTTAATTACCAATTGTTCGAACCGTTCCTGATCGAACAACTGCATTTTATGGATGAATGGAATGTGCGGCTGCGCCAAAAAATGAAAACTTATGTGCTTAATCCGTTGAACAACAATGAATTGGGTGTAATTCGCCACAGTCTCTCAGGTTTGAAAACCGAGCAAATCGCAGCAGAAATGGGCATTTCAAAAAATACGGTCATGGCCTACAAAAAGAACATTCTCCGGCGCGGGCACTCGATTGGTGGAAAAGTTTTTCGGGATGCGGACGAGGTGGGGCGGTATTTCAAAACGATGGGTTGGGTGGAGTAAGATTTGAGTAAGTTTTTCGCGTAGTTTTTTAGAAAAAACTTAATTTGATACTGGGTAGTAAATGGAGGAAAGTTTTGGATAAAATAGTTTTGTTGTCGATAAAAATCTGAAAGGTGCACCATCTGCCAACAATCATTATTTAACCAAACCATTTTAAAAAATGAAAAAACTCACCACTCCCAGCCTCGTGCTTTTTGCACTGCTCACCTTTTTTGCTTGTCAAAAAGATGGATTTTTTCAGGACTCGTCCCGAACCGTCGGGAATGACAAACAGCAGGACACAAATTATTACACCCCAAACCTCGCCGAACTCACCGCGACCGACCGCTCGGCCTGCGATTGGACGGAAATCCCAGCCGGTTCGGTGAACGCGCTCGCCGCAGCGATTTCAAATACTTGCCCGGGCGGCGTGATTTATTTGAAATCGGGCATCCACACCGAAAACGCACTGGTTTTGGTCAATAAATCGGTGAAAATCGTCGGTGAGGCGGGGGCGGTTTTGAAGTTGAATTCTGCCCTGGCCCCCGCCACCCCTGCCGGGGCGATCCCAGTAAATGCCAGTCTGCACGTCCGCAACGCTCCGGGAACTTTGATCCAAAACATTGATATCCAACCAGTTGGCACCGATGCAGGTTGCGCCGTGCTGCTCGAAGGTTCGGATGGTTCGGCGGTGATCGGTTGCAAAATCACCAATTTTCAGTTCAGTATTTTGGTTGAAAAATCCGACCGCGTGGCTTTGATCCGCAACACGATCCACGCCACGAGTGCATGGCAAACTGGCGCAATTCCGGAAGCCCATGGCATTGTCGTGATCAATGGAAAAAGTGCCTACATCGCCGAAAACGACATCGAAAACGCCCTTTTTGGTATCTGGCCTTGCGATCGTTGGGGCACTTGCGAACGGAATATTACCCACGCGAACATGGTCGGCATTATCCTTTGCAAAGTGCCGCCATATTTGATTTTGCCGAGCGGGGCGGTTGCCGGTGCAGAATTTTCCTCCACGTCCTGTAAAGTGAGCGAAAACAAGTCAAAAGGCAATTTCGACAACGGAATCATGGTCATTGATGGCTCGAACGGCAACCGGGTTTGGGACAACGAAGTCACCGGAAACGGCCTTTCGCCGCTCGGCGGGACGGCTGCGGACATCGAAATTTTTACGGATTCCTATATTTTTGGATTCCTGACTCCGGCAACTTTCAACAATTCAATTGATGCGACGAAATATCCGGGGTCGAAAATCAGGAATTGCAGCACCGGCAACACCATCGTCGGTGGGACGATGATGAACGGGGGCTGCCGGTGAGTACGAATTTTACTGAAATTCAATCGGAAACTAAGCCCAAAAAACCAAAACCCTCGAAGATTAGGATTTGCCATTCTAATTTTCGGGGGTTTTCTACTTTTTTTTACTCCATTTTGGACTTTTTCAGTCCTTCCCAAAACCTGTTTTTCCACCGCTTCTTATTTTTAATTTTCAAAAAACTGCTTGCCTCGCGGCGAGCGGTTTTTCGGCTTTTCTCCAATTTTTTAAACCACAAATTTTTTATTGAAATGAAAAAAGCATTACAAACGAATCTATTTTTTTGCCTGCTTTGGGTATTTTCGGGGCAGGTTTTGGGGCAAAACACATCGTACACCGATGTTTCACTGTTTGAAAATGCTGCCGCCCCCTGTTTTGTGCAAATTGAAAACTTCGACGGTTTTGGAAATGGGCAGCAAGTTTCGCAGTTGTTTGGCGGTCAAATCACTTTCGATTCGCCGTTGCCCACCGTCTTTTTTGGCGGTTTTGGAAGCGGCGGGTTTTCGGGCGGTGCAGCCATTCCAGAACCGAGGTTTCAAAGCCATCCTTTGAATATCAATTTTTCAAGCCCCGTTTTTGGCATCGGCGGCAATGTTTTTGATGATTTTGACGGCTCGCCGTTTGTTGCAACCATCACGCTTACGGTTACAACTACTTCAAACTCAACCTTTTCCGTGAGCGAAACTTCTCCAAATGTGGGAGATTGCGGCTTTCTCGGCGCAACCTCCACGGAAGGAATTGTGTCCGCTTCTTTTTCGATTAGCGGAAGCGGCGGCAATTTGGAAGTGGATTTTTTGCGGTTGATTTCGGCATCGCCCACCATCACCTCCATCCAAACCTTTGACAACTCTGGCACCGCTGGCGACAACGTCGGCTGCCACAACGGAAACCTGTTTTTCGGGGTAAATCTGGATTTGTCGAACCCCGCCGAACAGCCATTTTCCTTCCAATGGACAGCCAGCCCGGTAGCAAATGCCACTTTTTTGGGCGCGACTGACCAAAATTTCGCCGGCGCAACTTTGTCAAATACCTCCGCCGCGCAAATCCCAGTAACCTTTTCTGTTTTGATAACCAACGTTTTTGGATGCCAAACGACCGGCGAATTATTGGTAAATGCCAACCCCCAAATCACAATTGACAACATCCAGCGCATCGAAAACAGCGGCACGCCGAACGACGGCGGCATCTGTTTTGGGGATGAAATCACCTTCGATGCCCAAATTTCCCCAGTCGGCGATTATTCTTTTTCGTGGGACAACGGCCTCACAACCAACCCGATAACCGTCGTCCCGCCCGCGACAAACGCCAATACTTTGTATTATTTGACCGTGACCGATGCCTTCGGCTGCACCGACAACGAGTTGATTTCGGCAAAAGGCATCACCGAAATCATCGCCACCGCCGACCCGATTGTGGATTGCGTGAACGGCGATGAAATCATTTTAACAATGACCGGCGGCGTGCCTGCGCCGGGCGGATATTTGGTTTTTGACCCGCCCGGAAATCCAATCGGGCAGTTTCAAGATTCGCCGTGGCACCGTGCAGTTTTCACTTCCGGGACGTACGATTTTTTTGTAAAAGATGAAAAAGGATGCTCCGCGACGGCCTCGGCCAATATCGTTTTGCCAATCGACACCGACGAAGATGGACTCCGCGACGACTGCGACGATTGCCCGCTCGCCGTCGAAAACCTGCCAAATTTTGATGAAATAAATTGCCACTGCGAGCCCGGTTTTTTTCCTAACTTATTGGAAATCAATGGCGAAATGGTCATCGTTGGCTGCACGCCTTGCCCGGCGGGTTCGTTTTGTCCGGACGGCGAAAACCAAATTCTTTGCCCGGCTGGAAGTTTTCAGGGAAATTCTGGTTCGACTTTTTGTCAAAGTTGCCCGGCTGGAAGTTTTCAGGGAAATATCGGTTCGACGGTTTGCGAAAGTTGTCCCGCCGGAAGTTTTTCAGATGTCGAAGGTTCGACGGTTTGCCAAAGTTGCCCGGCTGGAAGTTTTCAAGGAAATTCTGGTTCGACGGTTTGTGAAAGTTGCCCCGCTGGAAAATTTTCAGATGTCGAAGGTTCGGTGATTTGCCAAAATTGCCCGGCCGGGAGTTTTCAGGGAAATACTGGTTCGACGGAATGTGAATCTTGCCCGCCCGGACATTTTTCAAGTTCGACCGGTTCGACAATTTGCGAAAGTTGCCCGGCTGGAAGTTTTCAAGGAAATACCGGTTCGACGGTTTGTGAAAGTTGCCCTGCCGGAAGTTTTTCAAATGTCGAAGGTTCGGTGATTTGCCAAAATTGCCCGGCTGGAAGTTTTCAGGGAAATATTGGTTCGACGGTTTGTGAAAGTTGCCCGGCCGGAAGTTTTTCAAATTTGACTGGTTCGACGGTTTGCACGAGTTGCCCCGCCGGGACTTTTTCAAACATTTCCGGCTCGACGGTTTGCCCAAACTGCCCAAATGGCACGAACAGCCCGCCCGGTTCGACCACTTGCACACCCGACTCCGGCGGCGAATGTGAAACCAATATTTTGACCAATCCGGGTTTTGAAAACGGCTCGTCCGGCTGGGTTTTCAGTGGTGTGGACATTGTTTCGAACCACGTCCATTCGGGCCAAAAAGCGGCGAAAATCAACGGAAACAACGGTAACGGCAAGCAAAACAAACCCGCTTCGGCAGGTCAAAACTGGTCGGCAAGTGTTTGGGCAAAAAACAACAGCGGCAACTCGAACCCGAAAATTGTCGCCCTTCGGTTTTTGAACGGCAGCGGTGGCGTGCTGGCAACTTTCAGCCAAAACGTGCCACCGAACACCAACGATTTTACCCAATTTTCAATGTCCGGGACTGCCCCGGCAGGCACGGCTTCGGCACAAGTTTATTTTTCAAAAAACCAGGGCGGCGGCGTTTTATACGTTGACGATTGGTGTTTGGAAATGCAAAATCTGCTATTAATTTCTTCTTCAAAATCATTGACTTTCAACGCTCGGCGGAAAAATTTTGAAGTCGAGTTGAACTGGTTGAACAACTCGGGCGATTTGAACGATTATTTCGTGGTCGAACGGGCGGCGGACGGCACCAATTTTTCACCAATTTTGAAAAAAGATGGAACAGGCGCGGCAGGTGAAATGCTGTATTTCAACGAGTTAGATAAAAACCCGTTGCCCGGCGAGAGTTTTTACAGATTGAAATGGGTATTAAAAAATGGGTCGTCGTCATTTTCCGAAATTCAAAAAGTGGAAATGCCTGCGCCCGCAGATTTTTCACTTTTCCCAAATCCGACGACAGGCGATGTTTGGTTGAAATTGCCGGAAAACCCGAAAAGTGGTTTTTCAAAAGTAACAATCGTGAATGTTTTGGGCGTGTCGATTCGTGAAATTTCGCTGCCACAAAATGTTTCCGAACCCGTTCGGTTGGTTTTGGATGGGCTGCCCGCAGGTTTGTACGATGTGCAAATCAGTGGGGAAAATGTGCGGGGCAAGCCGCAAAAATTGGTAATCGCCCAGCGGTAAAAATTTTAGAAACATAAAAACGCCCGCCAGTTTGAATCCAAACTGGCGGGCGTTTTCATT
This sequence comes from Saprospirales bacterium, assembly GCA_031398055.1. GTDB lineage: Bacteria > Bacteroidota > Bacteroidia > Chitinophagales > Saprospiraceae > M3007. The sequence continues at coordinate 6,782 of JANNMS010000145.1, forward strand.
TTCAAATTCCTAATTTTCCAACGCACCCGCTCCATCCATTTCCGGATTTTTATGATTTCACAATCCGTGATTTTCGTCATCATTTTTTACAAACAAATTTTCAAAGCCTTTTCCACCACCGAAAATGTGCACGGCGTTTCACCCAAAAACTCTCCATCGGCTTCAAGCAAAGTCGGCGGCGCATTTTCCGGGTGGCGAACCTCGATTTTTTTTACTGAAAAACCTTCTACTTTCGGGTGTTTCAAAAGCGAGCCGTTGTAAAAACGGTGGGTTTGCAAAAGCACTTCCCATTTTGGCAATTTTCGGGCGAAAGTCAGAGCGAACAGTCCATCGTCCGGCACGGCTTGCGGCACGAACTGCATCCCGCCGCCCGAAAACCGGCAAACACCTATATTAATCGTATAAAAATGGTCGCGGGTTGTCTGGCCGTCAAAAAGGATTTCGGCGGGCAAAAGTTCGTAGTCGAACAAACATTTTCCGACCATCAAAAGGTAGTTGAATTTTGAGCCAATCGGTTGATTTTCAAGCCGTTTGGCGATGAACGCATCGTAAGCCATGCCTGCCACGTTGACAAAAAAACGCGATTCCTGCTGGCCATTTTTTTGAAAAAAAACCTGCCCCGCATCCTGCAAAACCGTGCGTTCCAATTTCAAATTTTCTAATCGTTTCCGAAAATCGTGGGTGATTTTCCACTGCCTCGCCCAATCATTTCCCGTACCGACGGGCAACAGGGCGTACAAAATCTCGGTCGACGCGACCCATTTTTGCGCCAAAATGCCGTTGCAAATTTCATGGTTCGTGCCGTCGCCGCCGATTCCGAGGATTTTTCGGTAGCCGTTCAAAATGGCATCGTCGGCGAGGCGGGTGGCGTGGCCGCGATTTTCCGTCCATTTTACAGTGTACGAAAACCCAGCCCGCTGCAATTCCTGCTCGATTTCCGGCCAACGACGGGCAGCCAAACCATTTCCGGAGGTCGGGTTGACGATGATGAACCAAAGATTTGGGTCGGTTGCCATTTTTGAAATTTTGAAAGGCAAAGTTGGAAAATCCATTTTGGAAAAAATCAATTGGCCGTTTTTTTTCTAAATTGGATGACATTTGACCTTCCATTTTTTATCATATAAATGAACCTCTTTCTCAAATTCTTCCTCGTTTTCATCGGCGGCGGCGCGGGCAGCGTGGCGCGTTTTGGCATCGGATTTTTGGTCGCGGGTTGGCAAACCAGGTTTCCGTTGGCCACTTTTTTATCAAATATTTTAGCCTGCCTCGCGCTCGGAATGCTCGCCGGATTTCATCTTTCTGGAAATTTGACTGACAACCGACGCCTGCTTTTGGCCACTGGTTTTTGCGGTGGGTTCAGCACTTTTTCTACTTTCACCGCCGAAACTTGGCAACTTTTTCAAAACCGGCAGTACAATTTTGTCTTTTTTAATGTCTTGTCAAACTTCGTGGTCTGCTGGATCTGCTTTTTTCTCGGTTTGAAAATCGCGGTTTGGTTACTGGGAAAATAGTTATTAGGAAATTGGTTTTGCCCAATAACCAATTTCCCAATAACTATTTCTCCAATAACCATTTTCCCAATAACCAATTCCCCAATTTTCCAATAACTAATAACTAAAATGAACATCATCCGCCCGCACGCCGAAAACCAGTACGCCGCCGAACTCGCCGCCCTCCGCGAGGCCGACAACCGTCCGCGACCCGAAAATTGGCTACTCTCGCCGTGGGCGGTTGTCAATTATTTGCTCGGCGGAAAAGTGAACGGCGTGGACATCGAACCAAAATATTTTGGCAACCGTCGGCTGATTGAAGTGGCCGTCGCGACGCTCGCCACCGACCGCGCACTTTTGCTGCTCGGCGTGCCGGGGACGGCCAAAACTTGGGTCAGCGAGCACCTCGCCGCCGCGATTTCGGGCGACAGCACATTGTTGGTGCAGGGCACGTCGGGCATGAACGAGGAAAATTTGAGGTACGGCTGGAATTACGCCCGCCTGCTTTCCGAAGGCCCCAGCGAAAACGCGCTCGTCCCCAGCCCGGTGATGACCGCGATGAAAAACGGCAAAATCGCCCGAATCGAAGAACTCACCCGCATCCCGGCGGACGTGCAGGACGCGCTGATTACCCTACTTTCTGAAAAAATATTGCCCATCCCCGAACTCGGAACCGAGGTGATGGCGCAGCGCGGTTTCAATGTTATTGCCACTGCAAACGACCGCGACAAAGGGGTGAACGACCTTTCCGCTGCCCTTCGCCGAAGGTTCAACACCGTGGTTTTGCCGCTGCCCGCGACTTTGGAAGAAGAAGTTGAAATTGTGAAAAACCGCGTCGCCGCGCTCGGAAAATCGCTCGAACTGCCGCCCGACGCTGCCCCGGTGGCCGAAATTCAACGACTGGTCATGATTTTTCGGGAACTCCGCAGCGGAAAAACGGAGGATGGCCGCGAAAAACTAAAATCTCCAACCGCCACTTTGAGCACTGCCGAAGCAATTTCGGTGATTCAGCAGGGCCAATCGTTGGCCACACATTTTGGCGACGGCCAAATTACTGCCCACGACCTCGCCGCAGGTTTGACCGGGGCAATCATCAAAGACCCAAATTCCGATGGCGTGGTTTGGAAAGAATACCTCGAAATGGTGGTGAAAAAGCGGGAGGGTTGGCAAGATTTGTACCGGGCTTGCCGGGAAATGGCCTGAAAACGGCAGACGTTTACGAAACTTTATAAGTTTCGTAAACGTGGGTTGAAAAATAAGGCAAAGCCTTAAAAATAGTATGCACGAGGCACAGCCTCTACGCGAGCGGGTATATTGCCCTGACCATCACTCACACTTAATTTCTTGCCATTTGGGTCAAGAATCATTTTGTGCAAGATTTCATTCCCGGAGGAATCGAATTTGGCAAGCAAAATCCCTTGCGTGTACGGGGGCAAATTTGACACCGCCGAACTGTAACAAATAAGGGTATCGTTT
>JANNMS010000153.1:0-33159 GCA_031398055.1 Saprospirales bacterium
AACTATGAACTATGAACTATGAACTATGAACGTTTAACTTTTAGTAGTTCATAGTTCATAGTTCATAGTTCATAGTTCATAGTTCATAGTTCATAGTTCATAGTTCATAGTTCATAGTTCATAGTTCATAGTTCATAGTTCATAGTTCATAGTTCATAGTTTAAAAATGCAACCTTTCCAAAATAGCAGAACCAAGACAATTTAACTTTAATTGATTTTGTTTTTCCCTCAAAATTAGACCTTTGCAATCTCTCCCAGTGCCAATTATCATTTTTCATTTTTACAATCAAATCAGTTTTCGGTAGATGAAACAACTTTTCATGGTCTGCCTGCTTGCCTTTTTGGTCAACGCGGGTCAATCGTTCGGTCAAAAAATTTCGGCCAATCCTTGGCAGATTATTTCCGAACAAACTATTTCGGTGAATCCAGAACACCGGCAAATTATTCCCAAAAAATATTTGACCGCAAAAATCTCGCCCGCAGAAATGCGCGATTTTTTGCAAAACGCACCGCTGTGGTTCACCCCGGCGGCTGAAAATGCGGAAGTCATTTTGAGTTTGCCGATGCCGGATGGCAATTTTGAGGAATTCAGAATTGAAAACGCGCCGGTGATGCACCCCGATTTGGCCAAAAAATTTCCAGAAATTCAAAGTTTTGCGGGCGTCGGTATCACCGACCCGGCAGCTTATTTGCGGTTCGACATGACGCAGGTTGGTTTTCATGCCATGATTTTGAGCCCAAATCACAACGCGGTTTTTATTGATCCGTACTCGACAGAGGATGCTGAAAATTACATCGTCCATTTCAAAAAAGACTCACCCAAAACTGAAACTTGGGTTTGCGAAACCGATTCCGAAAATGCCGAAAAAGGTTTGGAACGCGCCGAAGGTGGTGTTCAAAATCGGCTGGCGGGCGATTGTATTTTGCGGACTTTTTCGTTGGCTTTGGCCGCGACGGGCGAGTACTCCACGTTTCACGGCGGCACGGTGGCTTTGGCTTTGGCCGCGATGACGACTTCCATGACGCGGGTCAACGGCGTTTTTGAAAAAGATGCTTCTATCCACATGAATATGGTGGCCAACAACAACTTGTTGGTTTACCTCAACGGCGCGACCGACCCGTACACAAATGGCAACGGCAGCACGATGTTGGGTGAAAATCAAACGAATTGCGATGCCGTCATCGGCTCGGCGAACTACGACATCGGGCACGTTTTTTCGACCGGCGGCGGCGGGGTGGCTTACCTCGGTGCAGTTTGCAACAATTCCATCAAAGCAGGTGGCGTGACGGGTTCGGGTGCGCCCATCGGCGACGCTTTTGATATTGATTATGTGGCACATGAAATGGGGCATCAATACGGTGGAAACCACACCCAAAACAACAATTGCAACCGCGTTTCTTCGGCTTCGCACGAGCCGGGCAGTGCTTCCACCATCATGGGGTACGCCGGAATTTGTTCGCCGAACGTCCAAAACAACTCGGATGCGTATTTTCATGCCCACAGTTTGGCGGAATTTGCCACCGAAATTGCCTCGTCGGGCGGCGGAAATTCTTGCTCCACCAATTCGGATATCAACGATGCTCCGACGGCGGCTGCCGGTGCGGATTTTACGATTCCAAAATCTACGCCTTTTGTTCTGACCGGAACGAGCAGCGACCCGAACGGCGACGCGATGACACATTGTTGGGAACAAATGAACCCACAGTGGGTGACGATGCCGCCCGTTGCGACAAATGCCAGCGGGCCTGCTTTTCGTTCGTTGACGCCGATGGTTTCTCCGCTGCGGTATTTTCCAAATTTGCCGGCAATCATCGCCAACACGACCCCAACTTGGGAAGTTTTGGCAGGTGTCGCACGAACTTACAATTTCCGTTTTACCGTCCGCGACAACAAAATTGGCGGCGGCTGCACCGCTGAGGACAATACGGTAATCACGGTGAACGGCACGGCTGGCCCATTTTTGGTCACTGCGCCAAACGTCGCGGGCATCAACTGGCCTGCACTTTCTTCCCAAACCATCACTTGGGACGTGGCTTCGACCAACATTGCGCCTGTCAACGCGGTCAATGTGGACATTTTCCTTTCGCTCGACGGCGGAAATACCTACCCAATCACTTTGGCCACCGCCACGCCAAACGACGGTTCGCATGCCGTGACCATCCCCGACAACCAAACCACGACGGCCAGAATTATGGTCAGAGGTTCAGGAAATATTTTCTTTGATATTTCAAATGTAAATTTCACGATTTCTGCACCGCAGAACGATTTTACATTTGACGTGACCCCAAATTCGGTTGCCGTTTGCCAACCAGCAGATGCCATTTTTACTGTAAATATTGGGACGGCGGGCTCGTTTTCGGGAGATGTTACGTTGGCAACCACCAATTTGCCAGCCAACGCCACGGCGACTTTTTCGCAAAATCCAGTGACTGCGCCCGGCACAAGTGTTTTGACCATTTCAAATTTGGGAAATGTCGCGCCCGGCAATTACGGAATCACGGTCAGCGGAACGGGTTCGACGGGCACGAAATCTGAAACGGTTGGTCTTTTCATTTCGAGTGTCGCTCCGGCGGCTCCTGTTTTGACCACGCCGGCTGACGCTGCGACGGGCGTTTCGAGTTTGCCAACCTTCAACTGGACGGCTCCAGCGGGTGCATTTACCTTTGATTTGCAGGTTTCGACGAGCAGTAATTTTGCCAATTTTACCATCAACCAGACTGGCCTTTCGGCAAATACTTACACCGCAACTACTGCTTTGGCTTCCGGTACAACTTATTTTTGGAGATCGCGGGCAGTAAATACCTGCGGCATGGGCGATTGGTCAGCCGTTTTTTCATTCACGACGGCCAATATCACTTGCACCACTTTTGCCAGCACGGACGTTCCAAAAACCATTTCGGCCACCGGCACACCGACGGTCACTTCGGTTTTGCCAATCGCCGTTTCCGGTACGATTACCGATGTGAATTTGGTCAATTTGAACATCACCCATACTTGGATAAATGATTTGGTGGTAAAAATCAAAAGCCCGGCAACCACCGAGCGCACCATGATAAACCGAATTTGTAATGACCAAAACAACATCATCACCAATTTTGACGACGAAGCGGTTTTGCTTTATACCGACTTGCCCTGCCCACCCATTCAAAACCTGTTTTACAAACCTTTCCAAACCCTCGCCCAATTTGACAACCAAAATATCAACGGCACTTGGACTTTGACCATCAACGATTTGGCAAATAATGACGGCGGCACTTTGAATTCTTGGGGTTTGAATGTTTGCTACCTCCCTTCGGCTACGCCGCCGACGGTCGTGGTGACCGGAACAAATGTTTCGTGTTTTGGCGGCTCGAACGGCTCAGCCACCGCGACAGCTTCGGGTGGAAATGGTTCGTTCACTTATGCTTGGTCGAACGGCGGGACGACGGCCACGATTTCCAATTTGACCACCGGAACGTACACTGTTTCGGTCACTTCGGCTGGCCAAACGGCAACGGGTTCGTACACCGTCACCCAACCGACGGCAGTTGCAGTTTCGGTTTCCGGGACAAATGTTTCTTGTTTTGGCGGCTCGAACGGCACGGCGACCGCCGCAGCGAGCGGCGGCACGGCGCCTTTTACTTTTTTATGGTCAAACGGCGCGACGACTGCCACGATTTCTGGTTTGGCCGCAGGCACTTATTTTGCAACAGCAACCGATGCAAATGCTTGTACTTCAACGGGTTCCGTCGTAATTTCTGCGCCAGCACAATTGGTCGCAACCGTTTCCGGAACCAATGTTTTGTGCAACAGTGGAACTTCCGGCACGGCAAGCGTCGCAGCGAGCGGAGGCACCGCGCCTTTTACTTTTTCATGGTCAAACGGCGCGACGACTGCCACGATTTCTGGTTTGGTCGCAGGCACCTATTCTGCAACCGCAACCGACGCAAATGGCTGTACGGCAACAGGTTCGGTAACAATTTCACAACCGACAGCACTCGCAGTTTCGGTTTCTGGAACACCTGCAACCAACGGAAATGACGGCACAACCACCGCAACTCCGACTGGCGGCACTCCTGCATATTCCTATTTATGGTCAAATGGTGGCACGACACAAACCATCTCCGGTCTGGTCGCAGGCACCTATTCGAATACGACAACTGATGCAAATGGTTGTACCGCAACAGGTTCTGTAACCATCGCTGGCGGTGGAAACCCAATTGATATTTCAATTTCAACCACAAATGTCTCGTGTTTTGGCGGCTCCGATGGCTCGGCTACCGCAACAGCAACAGGCGGAAACGGCAGTTTCACCTTCGCTTGGTCGAACGGCGCGACGACTGCCACCATTTCTGGCCTGAACGCAGGCAGTTATATTGTTTCGGTCACTTCGGGCGCGGCGACGGCGACGACGACGGCGGTGATTTCGCAACCCGCCTCGGCTTTGACCGCGACGGCAACCGGGACAAATATTTTGTGCAACGGCGCAAGCACCGGCACGGCCACCGCGACCGCGACCGGCGGCACTGCGCCCTACACTTTTTTGTGGTCGAACGGCGGCACGACACAAACCATTTCCGGTTTGCCGGCAGGCACGTACACCGTCTCCGCGACCGACGCCAACGGCTGCACAGCCACTGCTTCCGTCACTTTGACGCAACCGGCGGGCGGCATCAATTTGGCTTTTGTGGCAACAAAACCTTCTTGTTTTGGCGGAGCTAACGGCAAATTGAAAGTAACTGCAACTGCTGGCACCGCACCGTACACCTATTTGTGGAGCAACGGCCAAACTGTCCAAACCGCCATCAACCTCGCCGCTGGGACGTATTCCGTCGTGGTCACTGGGGCAAATGGCTGCACCAGATTTGGTTCAGGAACCGTAACTCAACCGACGGAAATCGTAATTTCAAGTTTCACAGCCGTCGCTCCGGCATGTCCCGGCGATGCAAACGGAACTTTGAAAGTAACCGCCACGGGTGGCACAACACCGTACACTTATTTGTGGAGCAACGGCCAAACCACCCAAACTGCCACCGGGCTCGCCGCCGGAACCTATTCAGTTACAGTCAAAGACAAAAACCTTTGCACCAAAACTGGTTCGGGAACGGTCGCCAACCCACCAGCAATCGTCATCACCAGCATCACCAGCCAACTTTTGGCAGCAGGTTACAAAGTCACGGTGAATGCCGTCGGCGGCACGGGTACGAAAAAATACCGCCGCTCGACCGGCCCTGGAACTTGGACGACTTTCCAAACCAGCAAATTTTTTACCGGTTTGACGGCGGGCACGTACACTTTTGAAGTGCAGGACACCAAACTTTGCACGGTTTCCCAAACCACGCCGGTTCCAGTTCCGCCAACAAAACCGGGGGTTGGGAATTTGTCAAATTTTGAAATTTTGGCAAATCCGATTGATTTTCAACTGGCTCCGAACCCGGCACGCGACATGGTGAAAATTGTTTTTTCGGAAAATATCCCGTTCGACTTCGCTCACGGAACGCTCCAAATTTCGGATGTTTCTGGTCGCGTCGTTCGTCGTTTCAGTTTAGAAAATTTGGTTGAAAATGGTGGGCAAATTGATTTGTCTGGCATCCCTTCCGGCATTTTCTTGGTGACACTTCGGGCAGACGGCGAAAAACCAGTGACCCGAAAATTGGTGGTAGAATAAGTTTTTTGAGTTTTTTTGAAAAATCAAAACGGCAAGTCGCATCTCGCGGCTTGCCGTTTTTCATTTTGGTCTCGTCTCAGGCGAGATGAAAGTTTGGTTTTGCGGCAAGTTTTGAGGGATATTTGCCCAAAATTTAAAAAAAATTCATGCAAAAACTGATTCCCATTTTCGCTTTCCTGCTCGCTTTTTCCGCCTGCAAATCTGACCCAAAAACCCAAACTCCAACCGAAGTCAGCCAAAACAAACCCAAAGAAATCCACATCGATGCCTTGCCCGTCGTTTCGCTCGCCGATGCAAAAGATTGGAAAATCACGAGCGGCACCTTGTTTTGGCAAGGCTCGAAGCCAGCCAACGATTCGCGGCATTACGGCACGGTCAATATTTCTGGTGGAACTTTAAAAATCGGGGAAGGCCAATTGCTCGACGGCACGGTGACGATTGATTTGAACACGATTTCTGCGGTCGGGATGGACGAATCGCAAGGCAAAACCAAATTGGAAGGCCACCTGAAAAGTGCCGATTTTTTCGATGTCGCACATTTTCCAACTGCTATTTTTAAAATTTTGGAAGTTTTTCCAAGCCAATTGCCCGAATTCAACCGCGTGGTCAGAGGAGATTTGACCATCAAAAACAAAACAAAAACGCTGAATATTCCAATCAAATGGAACGTTTCGGGAAACACTGCGACTGCCGAAGCCGCCACGTTTTTTATTGACCGGACGGATTGGGACATCAAATTCCAGTCGGGTGTCATCGGTACTTTGAAAGACAAATTGATTGACGACAGGGTGCCGGTTTCGTTCAAATTGGAAGCGAAACTTTAAAAAACACAAAGGCACAAAGGAAACATAAGAGTTTGATTTGCAAATACTTATGTTTCCTGATGTGTCTCTGTGGAAAAATCCGTGGTAATTTTTCAAATCGTTGGCACTATTCCTTCCGCTGAATCATCGGCACATTCCGGATTACCATCTGCACCGTATTTCGGATGCGCTCCTCGAAAAGCACGATTTTTCCCTTTTTCAAATTGTCAATCACATCGTTCGGGGCGTGCCGGACGGTCATCAATTCGAGGCCGTCTTCGCGTTTCACCGTGAATTCGTCGGAGATTTCGGCAATCAATTTTTCGATCCGTTCCGGCACGTTCGGCACGCAAATCGTAAAACTGATGGCCGTGTTTTGCATCGAATTGACGATCAAACGGACGGTCGAAAGCAAAGTAAAAAGCCGCGCGAGGTGATGTTCGGCCACGAAAGAGAAATCTTTGGTTGAAATATGGAGCAACGACTGGTTTTTTTCCAAAACCACGATCGGCGGATAGGTGTCCTCGACGTCGCCAGAAATCTCCGTTCCGATTGGTTCGGGGTCCAGAAATGACCGGACGAGCAGCGGAATGTTTTTGTTTTGCAGCGGTTTTATCGTTTTTGGGTGAATCACCGACGCACCGTAATAAGTCATTTCGATGGCTTCTTTGTACGACAGGCGATCCAGTTTCACCACGTTTTCAAATTGGCGCGGGTCGGCATTCAAAACGCCCGGCACATCTTTCCAAATCGTCATGCTTTCCGCGTCGAGGCAGTACGAAAAAATCGCCGCCGAGTAATCCGAACCCTCCCGACCGAGCGAAGTCGTCTGGTTTTCGGAGGTCGAACCGATGAAGCCCTGCGTCAAAACAAAACCGCCGCCAGCCAGCATCGGCGGCACGGTTTTGAGGCAATTTGCCTTTGTTTTTTCCCAAATTACCCAACCTTCGCGCCAAGTCGCGTCGGTGGCGATGATGTCCCGGGCATCCAGCCAACGCGTTTTCAAACCTTCTTTGTTCAAAAAAGCGGCCACGATTTTGGAAGAAACCAACTCGCCGACACCGATAATTTGGTCGTACATAAAATCAAAATCGGCGGCTGGCGGCTCGTCCAAAACCCATTCTGCTTCCACAAAAACATCGTTCACCGCTGCAAAAACCGGGTCGGTGGGGTCGAAAAGTTCGCCCATCATGGCGTAATGTTTTTGTTTTACTTCTTCCAAAAGTTTCACAGCCTCGCCTGAGGCGAGGCCAGTTTGTTTGGCGTGGGCATTTATCACGGCTTCCATCGCGTTGGTCGTTTTGCCCATCGCCGAGACGACGACGACCAACGAATCATTTTTAAATTTTTGTAAAATGCCAGCGACGTTCCGAACATTTGCCGCGTCTTTGAGGCTCGCGCCGCCGAATTTGAAGACCTTCATTTTTTAAAATGATGAATTATAAATGATAAATGATGAATTTTTTGGGGTGGAGTGGAGATTTCCGAAATTTGAAAAATTTCGGAAATCTGGCAAGCCACCCGTTTTTTGGGCGGGCAAATGTCCTGAAACTTTTGATTTTTGGGAAATGAAAAAATTTCGGTTTCCAGCAATCAAATGGTCGGGCTGCATAAATTTGCTTTTTTCTACACATCTGCCAATCGAAAAACGCCATGTCCAAACTCGAAATCATCGAAAAATTTCAACTCAAACTTTCCACCGACACCCAGCCCGCGGATTGGGTGAAATACCGAAATCGCCGAACTTTTGTCGAAGACGAAGCGAAAAACATCGTCAGCCTCAACCTCGTCGGGTGTGGTGCGACGGATGCCACGTTTTTGCAACACCCTGATTTTCAACACTTGCAGGCACTCAACCTGTCTGAAAATCAACTCTCGGCGGTTCATTTCCCGGCGGGTTTTGACGCGCTGCGGTTTTTGAATTTGGAAGAAAACGGCTCGCTCCGCGAAGTCAAATGGCAGGACTTTTTAAATTCAAATTTGGAGGTTTTGCTCGCGTCAGAATGTGCCATCGAATCGTTGAGCCTTCCTTTACAGTGCCCGAAACTGGAAAAAGTTGATTTGCGTAAAAACAAATTGACGAGTTCCCCAATCCGGGGGCGGTACTCAAAATTGACATTCTTGGATTTGAGCCAAAATAATTTGAAAAGTTTTTGGCTGCGGGCAAGAATTCAAGAACTTGAACCAAAGGGTTTTGAAGCCTTGCAATATTTGTTTTTAAATGACAACCAACTCGAAGAACTGCGTTTTGAGTGGCCGCTGGAATCATTGAACACCCTGCATTTGAAAGGCAACCAACTAAGTGAATTGCCCGCTAACTTATTGGCTTTCAAAAGTTTAGCATCCTTGTACTTGCACGGAAACCCTTTGCCAACCATGCGCGATGTGATTTTGGGCGAGGAAAATGGAAATTCTTGGGGCACTGTCCGGGTCTATCTCGAATCGCTGCAAAAAAAGACAGGCACTTTAAAATACCTCCACCAAGCCAAAATGGTTCTGGTTGGCAACGGCGAAGTCGGCAAGTCCTCGGTTCGGATAAAATTGCTCGACAAAACTGCACCGCTGCCAAAAAAACATGAGCGCACACCCGGCCTTGATATTCAACATTACTTTGTCAAAAACTTAGAAACTAATTTTACTAATTTGAGGCAAAACATTGATTTTCAACTCAATATCTGGGATTTTGGTGGACAAGGAAAATACCGGGAGGTGCAGCAACTTTTTTGCACCCGCAAAACGCTTTACTTGTTTGTCACCGCGCACGACGACCAGCCGACCAACGAAGATTACGTTGGATTTGAGTATTGGCTTTCGATGGTCAATGCTTTTAGTTTTGATGAAAGTGCCAAAGAATGTAGCCCGGTCATCCACGTCGTCAACAAAATTGATGAAGAAACGCGGCTCGTCAATCAGGCCGACTGCCTCGAAATGTTCGACAACATTTCCCATTTTGTAAAAATCAGTTGCGAAACGCTCAAAAATTTCTCGGAACTCGAAACGGCCATCCGCGAAGTCTTGCCGAAGGTCAGTTCCGATATTTTTACCGCACTTTTTCACAGTTCTTGGGTCGCTGTAAAAACGGATTTGGAAAACAGGCAGCCCGAAAACCACATCACCCAAACTGAATACCGGAAGATTTGCGAAGCCCAAAATTTGAACGAAAACGAGGCCACCGCATGGCTCCGAATTTTGGACCGAATCGGAACCGTCATATTTTTTGGCGAAAACCCAGACCTCAAAGATTGGATTGTCCTCAACCCGATTTGGGTAAAAGATGCACTTTACAAAGTGCTTGACAGCCAATTGGCCGACGGCGGCATCCTGAAACCCGTACTTTTCCCTGCAATTTGGCAAGGATACACGCCCGACGAGCATCAAAAACTGCTCGGATTGATGTTGGCTTACAAACTTTGCTATCGCCAATTGAACGCTCGCGACGAACCGGAATTTGTCGTGCCTGCTTTGTTGCCAGACATTGCCCCGGCGTTTCCCAGCCATTTGAAAAAGCCTGATTTTCAATTGAAATTCATTTTCGAACCGTTCCTGCCCGCCGGAACGGTCAATAAATTGATGGTGATGCTCCACGACAACCCCCATATTTCTGCCCGGACATTTCACTCAGAAAACTTGGGCGAAAAAATGGGCAGAGCGCAGCCGCTCCACATCGAAATCAACAAAGATTTTGTCTGGAAAAACAACCTCATCGCAAGTGACCCCGCGAATTCGGCGCACGCACACATCCGCGAGGACTGGAACAAAAAATCGGTGTCGCTCGACCTGTTTGGAAACGATGTGCAACCGCTTTTCGAAACCATCCGAAATACCCTCGAATCGCTCAACCAAGACCTGAAAAGCACCAAATACTTGTCAAATCTGAACTTCAAAACCGAAGCGTTCTACAAAAACAAGTGGCGAGATTTGGACAATTTGGAGGAACTCGGAATTGAATTTTTTCCTATAAATCAATCAAAAATTAAATCAATGAGACCAAAAGTCTTTATTTCCTACGCACACAAAGAAGACAGTAGGTACATGAAACTCTTTGTGGAAGGCATCAAAGCACATTCCGATTGGGAAATTTTTGACGACCGTCAAATACTTCTCGGACAAGATTGGCATGAACGGCTGCAAACCGAAGTGGCCGAATGCGATTGCGGAATCATGCTCATCAGCCCCCAATTTTTTAAATCGGACTACATCAAACAGCACGAGTTTGAGGATTTTGTAAAAAGGAATGCCCAAAAAGGCTTCCCATTTTTTGGGATGCTCCTCGTCAATTGTGATTTCGGAAAATGGGAGGAAATCTCAAAAAGGCAACTTTTCGTGGCGCACGGCCAAGATTATGATTTAGCCAAAACCCACCGCGACAAACAAATTTCCTTTGACAAATTGGTGCGATTTGACAGCGACGGGGAAATTCTGCCCAATTCTTTCCGAAATGATTTCTGTGAAAATTTCGTCACAGCAGTCAACAAGGCACTCAAAAAAGCGTGAAACCGCCGATGAAAAACTTCACCCAATCCATCCCCAATTCCAAAACCACTTTCGACTTGATTTTCGTCGAAGGCAGCACCTTTTGGATGGGCTCCCAAGAAACTGGCCCCACCGAAATATACTTCGACATCTATGGCTTCGGCGATGAGCAGCCGGCTCATGAAGTGCACATTCCTGATTTTTTCATCGGAAAATTTTTGGTGACGCAGGCACTTTGGAAGGCCGTGATGGGCGAAAAACCTTCTTTTTTTCATCACGACAGCCGCCCGGTCGAGCAAGTTTCGTGGGACGATGCGAAAGTTTTTATAAAAAAACTGAACGATTTGACCGGAAAAAAATACCGTCTGCCGACCGAGGCTGAGTGGGAATTTGCCGCGCACGGCGGCACAAAAAGCGAGGGCTACAAATATTCGGGCAGCGACAAATTGAAAGAAGTGGGCTGGTTCGATGACAACAGCCACGGCGAGACCAAACTCGTCGGCCTGCTCGATGCCAACGAACTCGGCATTTTTGACATGAGCGGAAATGTTTGCGAATGGTGCGAAGATGATTGGGACAGCAATTATAATGATGCCCCAAAAGATGGCTCGGCATGGATAGAGGACCCGGAAAGAGGCGTGGGTCGAGCCATCCGCGGCGGCGGTTGGGGCGGCGATGCGCGTAATTGTCGCGCCTCCTGGCGCGGCAGCCGCCACCCGGACGACCGTTGGAGCACTATCGGTTTCCGCCTGTCTTTGTCCCTGCAGTCAATTGCTTGGCCCATTTTGGCCTTCCATTGAGCAAAAAAGAAGTGTTTTTTCATTTTTTTTAAATTTTTATTTCAAAAATAAACCATGCTCGAACCGCTCCCGCAAACTGTAAACGGCCACGAATTTTGGATGATGCCCGTCGAAGGCGGCACTTTTCAAATGGGTGACGAATACGGCGATCTCCAGTCTGTCTGCCGCCCCACCCATTTAGTAAAGGTTTCTAATTTTTTTGTTGGCAAATACCCGGTGACGCAAGGACTTTGGAAGACAGTAATGGGTAAGGAAAACAATCCTTCTTTTTTTGAAGGCGATAACCGCCCGGTCGAGCAAGTTTCTTGGGACGAGGCCAAAGTTTTTATTGAAAAACTCAACACCTTGATGGGTAAAAAATATCGCCTGCCCAAAGAAGCAGAATGGGAATTCGCTGCGCGAGGAGGCTCAAAAAGTCGCGGTTATGCATTTGCAGGAAGCAATAAACTGAAAGAAGTAGGTTGGTTTGATAAAAATAGTCATGGCGAAACAAAGCCCGTCGGTCTGAAAGATGCGAATGAATTAGGTGTTTTTGACCTAAGCGGAAATGTATGGGAGTGGTGTGAGGACGATTGGCACCCCAACTATTATCGCTCCCCACAAGGTGGCTCAGCATGGATTAACAGTCCTGAAAGGGGCTTAGCCCGCGTAATTCGCGGCGGCAGTTGGCGTGGCTTTGCAAAAGATAGCCGCGCTGCTTACCGCTATCATTTAATGCCGGATGATCGCTCAATGAATATTGGTTTTCGTCTTGTTTTGCCTATGCCGTCAATAAAATGGTCTTCTAAGCCTTTTTTTGAGAAAAAGGAGTAGTAGCGAGCAATTGATGCAGCACAGGATTATTGGTTGATTTGTATGGACGAGTGTCAGATGGGATTTGAAATATTAAATTTGAAAATTTAAAAAAATTTGACAACACCGCTCTCCGAAATCCTCGACCATCCCGGACGCGCCCACGGCATCCGTTTTTTTGTAAAACGCGACGATTTGATTCATCCCGAAATCAGCGGAAATAAATGGCGAAAACTCCATTTTTTGCTCGAAAAATTGAAAATTGATAGCACGCCGGGCATCCTAACTTTTGGCGGCGCATTTTCAAATCACCTGCACGCGGTCGCGGCGGCAGGCCGGATTTTTGGATTTCGAACCGTCGGAATCGTGCGCGGCACGGCTGCCGACCTCGAAAATCCGACGCTGAAATTTTGCCGTGAGCAGGGCATGAACATTTTCCGCTTGCAAAAAAAGGAGTACGATTTGAAAGAAAAATCGCCCGCCGTCGCCGAGATTTTGGAAAAATATCCGACGTTTTTTCATTTGCCGGAAGGCGGTGCGACGGATTTTGCGGTGCGCGGCTGCGCCGAAATTTCAAAAGAAATTTTACTGGAGGTCGAAATTTATTTCGACTCGCCTGGTCTAAATAAATTTCGACCTCCATTTTTCGTGGCCGTTCCGGCGGGCACGGGTTGCACGGCGGCGGGCGTTTTGGCAGGTTTGGGAAGTCGTGGCGAGGTTTTGATTTTTCCAGCGGCGCACGGAATTTCGGAAGAAGTGATTTTGAAACATTTGGCGACAGCCGAAATTTCTGACCCACAAAATTTTAGGGTTTTGGAAAATCGGCGGTTCAAAAAATTTGCCGTCGTGCCATCGGAGTTGTTGGATTTTGTAAAAAAATTTCAGGAAAAAACGGGCATTCTGCTCGACCCGATTTACAATTCCAAAATGTTTTTTCAACTTTTTGAAATGCTGGATGATGGTTTTTTTCCGGAAAAAAGTGTGGTCGTGGCGGTTCACACGGGTGGTTTGCAGGGGTGGGGTGGGAGATTTGGGGGCTAAAAAATGCCTAAATTAATAGGCAATTTTTTTCAACCCGATTTCGAGATTTTGAAATTCTTCATCCCACAAATTCAGTTTTTCCAATTCGCTTTTTGCAAAATGGTAGGAATCTTCCCGTAAAATTTCGGTTGCGACGGTCGAGGCGTACTCTTTTTCGGGTTGGCCTGCTGTCATCAAGCCTTCGAGTGTAGAAATTATGCGTTGGAGTTTTAGAGGTGGCTGATGCCCTGCTAAATACTCTTCAATGCTCACTTGAAGTTTCTCCAATTCTTTTCTCGTTCGCTCACCGACCTCAAATCTGGGTATTTGCAATCGGTCAAAATTGTTGAGGTCAACAACTTGAATTGTCGTTTTTCCAATTTCCGTTTTTCCTTTAAAACGATAATCCTTAAATGTTAAATGGTCTCGCGGGTCTTCAACAACCGGATGAATAATTGGGATGTGCAAGCAATCGTGTTCGCGCTTTTTGCCGTTGCACCTTTTGCAGCCGGGCAATAAATTTTCCCAAGACAAAACCCAATTTGGGTAAAGATTTTTGGCAAAAAAATGTTCGACTTCCATGTAATCGCTGCGCGATTTGAGGTCGGTTTCACAAAAACAACATTTGCCAAAAGACATGGCCAACAAAGTATCGGTGATAAATCTGTTTCCCCAAACCCGCAGCGAATTGTCCGCGCAAAAACGGGCGGTTTGTTCTTCGATAAATTCGTCGGTGAGTTGCGGCGGACGCGGGGCTGGGGCAAGTTGAATCATACGGATTCGAGTTGGGAAAGGGAGGTCATCTGCAATTTCAGCAATTTTCGTTGATGGCTGAGCGGATGTAAAATGTTGTCGAGCGCATTGAAAGCCGTCTGTCCTTTTTCAAAATCATCTTCATCCAGTGCCTCGTCGAATTGGGACATCAAATCCAGATAGGTTTTTGACATTGTTTGGTTTTCCAATTGCATCAAATCGGTCAATATTTCCTCGACCGTCCAACCTTTGAACGAACGGATTTTGGGCTGTTCAATCGTCACGGTGTCCGTTTCTTTTTTCAAAATCACCAAATTCACTTCCTCTGCCGATTGGACAATCAACGGGCTGTGTGCCGTGACGATAAATTGGGTGTTCGGAAAATACTTGGTCAAATGCGCGATGATTTTCCGCTGCCAATCGGGATGCAAATGCAGGTCAATTTCGTCCACCAAAACGATGGCGGGTTCGGCGAGCGGGTTTTCGGAATTTGGGTAGCGTTCGACCATCCGGCGGACGAGGTCGAGAACCCATGAAATCATGCTTTGGTAGCCGTAGCCGAGGTCGCGGAGGCGGATCCAGCCGAAGTCGGTGTGGAATTCCACGAAATTTTGGAAACCGCTTTCGTATTTTTCACTTTGCAAACGGACGTTTTGAACATCGGGGAGCAGCCCGGAAATCAATATTTTTTGGGCGAGGTCGAGCGTTTTTTGTGCATCTGGTTGGCCTAATTTTTCAGCAAGAAAAAGATTTAAAAGCCAATCTTCAATATTGGGCAGGTCTGCATTTTCAAATAAACTATCATGGTTGTTTTTTTCGATTGTTTCTGAAAATGCCTTTTGGGGCATTTTTCGGGTTGCTCCGAAACTGTTTATTTTAATATCAGGGGCTTGCGGCATCTTGTAAATAGTCAAATACGTAGTGATTTCACCAAACGAGGACAACCTTCCTTCGAAACCCCAACCTTTATCAAAACCAACTAATTCAAAAACTCCCTTTTTTAAATAGTTTGATTGCACAGATTCACGAAAGAAGTCAGATTTGATTTGATAAATTTGATTAGAATTTTCAATTCCTGATGCAAAAATTCTGTTTAATCTTGGAGATGAAAAGGCAATGGTTTTTAAACTTGAATTTGAATTATCGATTTCATTCTCTATTTCTAACATCGCCAAACATTTCAAAATCGTCGTCTTCCCCGTATTATTATTCCCCAAAATCACCGTCCACTGCGCCGGTTTTCCATTTCCATCCGACAAATCAATTTCATGTTTTCCCCGAAAACACTTGACATTTTCAATGGTCAAAGATTTAAAATAGGCAGCCGGGGCGGGTGTCCCGTTGCCGTTGCTTTTTACCCTTTTACCATTTCCGTTTGTCATTTTTGAAAGATTTATCATTGGCAAAATTAGAACAAAAAAGAAAAGACACCTTTTGAAAAGTGTCTTTTCTGAAAAAATCTCTTTAAAAAATCCCCTTTTTCCGCTTCTCCTTCTCCTTAAATTTTGGCTTCCCGCCGCCGCCGCCGCCGGCAAAACCACCGCGATCCGCATTGTCCACCCGGACTTTCCGACCGTGCAGCGACATCATTTGCAGTTCGTTTTTGACCAAAACCGCAAATTCGTTCGCCACGTCGAAGTGCATGAACGCTTTTTTGATGTCGATTTGGCCGATCGCCGAACCGGGAACGCCCATGTTTTTGGTCATCACTTTCAAAAAAGTCTTTTTGTCCACGCCGTCGAGTTCGCCGATGTTGACAAAATATCTGACAAAATTGGGGTTCGCAACAATTCCCGAATCGCCCCGCAGCGGTCGGCTATTTTTCGAAATATTGATGTCGATCGCACCCTGGTAATATTTCAAAAAGCGGTTGAACTCCACGCTCGCGAACCGTTTGATCAGTTCTTCTTTTGACAAATCGGCCAGTTCTTCATAGATTTTTGGCAAAAACGGCTCGATTTCGGCCTGTTTCACTTCCTGGTCGTGGATGTTTTTGATGATGTGAAACAACTGGTTTTCGCAGACTTCCGCACCCGTCGGGATGTTTTGTTTTTCAAAACTGACGCGGCAGGCACGTTCGATTTCTTTGATTCTGCTCTCAAATTTTGGCGAAATGATGCTGATGCTCACCCCTTTTTTGCCCGCCCGACCCGTCCGGCCGCTGCGGTGGGTGTAAACTTCGGCGTCGTCCGGCAAACCATAATGGATGACGTGGGTGATGTCGCTCACATCAATTCCGCGTGCCGCGACGTCGGTTGCAATCAAAAGTTGCAGCGTCCGGTCGCGAAAACGTCCCATCGCTTTGTCGCGGTCGGCTTGCGAAAGGTCGCCGTGCAGCGCATCGGAATTGTATCCGTCGCGCATCATTTGTTCGGCGATTTCCTTCGTGTCGTTTTTTGTCCGGCAAAAAATCAGCCCATAAATTCCGGGATGGTTGTCCACGATTCGTTTCAAAGCAGCATATTTATCGTCGGGACGGCAGACGTAATAGATATGTTTGATGTTTTCGTTCGCCTGATTTCGCGTGCCGAGGGTCAATTCGGTCGGCATCGTCATGTATTCTTTGGCGATGTTCCGCACCGCGCCGGACATCGTGGCCGAAAAAAGCCAAGTTGTTTTACGGTTCACCGCTGCGCCCAAAATCACATCGAGCGAATCTTTGAAACCCATGTCCAACATTTCGTCGGCTTCGTCCAGCACGACGCGCTCGCACTTCGAGAGGTCAACGGCTTTTCGCGACAACAAATCCACCAACCTGCCCGGGGTGGCGACAACGATTTGCGCGCCTGCCCGGATTGATTTTATCTGTGTTTCGATGCTCGCACCGCCATAAACTGCCACGACTTTGTATTTTTTTGAAAATTGGCAATAATCGGTCAGGTCGCTCGCAACTTGGACGCACAATTCGCGGGTCGGGCAAAGCACGAGTGCTTGCACGGCTTTCAAATCCGGGTTTGAAAGTTGCAAAAGTGGCAAACCGAAGGCCGCAGTTTTCCCAGTTCCGGTTTGGGCGAGTGCAATCAGGTCTTTTTCACCGGTCAAAGCGGCAGGTATCACGAGTTCCTGCACGGGTGTCGGGGTCGAAAATCCCAGCGCGGCGATGCCTTCCAGCATGTCGTCGCGCAATCCTAAATTTTTAAATAATTCCATATATTTTTTGAAAATGGCCGCGAAGGTAGGTTTTTTTGGCGGGAAATGGACATTCAGTATTTAATTGAAGCCACCACTTTTTCATCTTCATCCGCCCCAATTTATATTTACGACAGCAACATGAATTTGGTAAAAACCACCAACCAAAGCAATCTGCAAGAAACCCACAACTTATTTGGAGCGCACAACGGCTACTACTATATTTTTACGAACGTAAATGGGCAAAATTATTCAGTCCAATTTGCGGTTGACCTAGAATGATTTTTGATTTTTTCAAAATGAAAAACGCCTTGCCAAATTCAATTGGCAAGGCGTTTTTCTTTAAAAATATCCCAATATCTTCAATATTCCAAACTACATTTTCGGACATTTCACCCGCGACCGCCGATGCTCCGGATGGTAATAAATCAGCGAAAGTTCGAACGCCCCGCGCGAATTATTGGCACGGGTCAACGACGAAACAGTCACGTCGTAACTCAGGCCGAGCGACCAGCGTTGCAGTTCGAACATAGCCAAAAAAGTCACCGCGTCCATTTGAAAACCCTTGTCCAATTTGTTCCCGACCCGTGCCCAAGCACCTGCCCGGAGGCCCAGTTCATTGCGGTCGTGGTTCGTGTACCGAATGTTTGCGCCCAAATCGGTCTCGAAAGCAGCGCGTTGACGCATGACTTGCAAGCCGGGTTGGAGATACAAATTATCGGTCATCGGCAATTGCCCGCCGACGTGCAAATTCCAGCGGGGAAATAACTTGGCGTCAGCCTCGTCCAAAAATGAAATATTGGGCTGATTGACGTGGTTTATCGCGCCGCCGGCATAGAAAAAACCTTCGTTGTCGGTCAAAACATACCACATCAAACCGGCATTGAAATCCATGAAAGCATTCGTTGAGGTGTTTTGGTTGGTCTCGCCGCTGCTCAAATTGACATCGGGCAGTTCGGTGCCGCCGTTGAATTGGTTTGAAAACCAGAGGTTGTCCCAGTTCATCGAATTTTGGCCGACGCCGAGTTGCACGCCCGCCGACAAATAATGGTCGTTGGAATACCTGCCGCCCGAAAGTTGTTTCAAATATGAAAATCCGAGGTGCGCCCGATTTTGCTGAAAACTGGACTGTCCCGCCTCGTCGTGCATCCCGCCGATGCCAAAAGCGACATAATCATCGTTGACGATGGCATATCGCATGTCAAAAGCGGCGGCATAAGTTCGGAACGGATTGGGCGAAAGGAAGGAATTCCATTGGTCGCGGTAATTGGCCACGACGCGGTAACGACCATTGAAAACACCCGTCATCGCCGGATTCAAAGTCCACGGCGAATTGTAATATTGTGAAAAGCGGGCATCCTGGGCGGTCGCGGAATTTGGGAGGAGGGCAGAAAAAATGACTGCCAAAAAGAAGAGTGGTTTGTACAAATTACTCATTTTCAGTGTCTTGGAAAGAATGATGAATGAAAAATGATGAACGATGAATATTGGATTAAATGCTTTTCACGAAACGAAGGCGGGGCAATTTTTTGAAAATGCTCAGGTCAAAAGTGAGATTTTATCTTGTAAAATTTCAATTTAAAATCGAAGTTTTGCAGATGTTTTGCAGTACGGAACACGGATTTTAAGAATAGAATTTTCAAAAGTAATCTGTGTCCAATCCTAAAAATCCGTGTTCCTTCTCAAAAAATCAACGAATCAACATCGTCGCGCCGCGCTCCAATTCTTTGTAGCCGTCCAAATATTCGACTTCGACAAACCAAGAATATTGCCCGTTCGGCATTTCGCGGTCCCTGAATTTTCCGTCCCAACCACGTGTCAAATCATTGATTTTGAAGTTGTTATCTTCATAAACCAACTCGCCCCAGCGGTCAAAAATCCGAAAAACCAAAACTTCGCGGATGGTTTTGCTTTTTCCAAAAACATTCAGCAAATCGTTGGCCGCGTCGCCGTTCGGGGTGAAAGCCGTGGGCACATAAACGCCCCGGAATTTGTTGACTTTCACGGCGATGTCGGCTTGGTCGGCGCAGCCATTTTCATCGGTGATTTGCAAAGTGTAGGTATTTGAATACGTCGGTTTCACTTCGATGGACGAGCAATCGAGCGTGTCATTGCATTCCCACGTTTCGACGTAATTTGACTTCCATTCGTAACTCACAAGCCCTACCGCATTTTCAATCGACGGATAAATCAAAAGACTGTCGCCCAAAATGATGGAAGTGTCGGGCGGCAAAGTCAAATTGAGTTCCAGCGGCTCGTTCACTTTTGCGGAAATGAAAGATTCGCAACCTTTCGAATCCTTGACGACGAAGCCAAATTCCCCGGCGCGGAGGTTGGAAAATGTGCCGTTGTTTTGCCAATTTACCCCATCGATTGTGTAAGAATAGGGCGAAGTTCCGTTCGTTGCCGTGATTTTGACACGGCCATTTTTTTGCCCAAAACAATCCACATCGGTAATTTCTGTGCTCAAATCAATGGTTGCTGGCTGTGAAATTTCAACAGAATCAATCGCCGTGCAGCCGTTCGCGTCGGTGACAGTGACGAAATATTCGCCGGATGGCAGTTTTGAAATTTGGGGCGTCGTTTCCCCATTTCCCCAACGAAAACTGTAAGTTGGCGTACCGCCGATGACCACTGGTTTGGCGGCAGCCGCGCTGTCGCCGATGCAGCCAAGTGGTGTTATTTCAAATTTTGAAATTAACATTTCATCAGGTTGCAAAATTTCAATTGGCGTTTCGCCCGTGCAACCTTTCGAATTCGTCACGGTAACAAAATACGTCCCAGCCGGCACGCCGGAAATCCGGTCGGCTTTGATGCTGTTGCTCCACGAAAAATCCACCGCCGGAAAACCACCCGAAACGCTCAAAACCGTCGCCTCGCCATCACTCAAACCAAAACAAGAAACGTTTTTGTTTTGAGTTTGAACGGAAACCAATTCTGGATTGTCGAGGAAAAATTGAAAATTTTCCTCGCAGCCCCGGTTGTCCGAAATCGTGATTTGATATTGTTGGTCGCCCGCCAAATTGGTAATCGAAGTGGCGTTCGGCGGGTTCGGGACGCTCCATTTATATTGGTAGGCGTTCGGATTTGAATTGCCCGCGCCGCCGGAAACCATATTTATCGTCGCTGTGCCGTCGTTCAAACCAAAACAACTGGGCGAAACGGTCGCCACATTTGCCGTGATTTCAAGATATTGGCCAATCGAAACTGACGCCGTCGAAGTGCATCCTTTTTGGTCGGTTGCAGTCACCGAATAATTTCCGGAAGCCAACAAATTGATTGTCGCAGTCGTCTGATTTCCGGACCACAAATAAGTGTACGGCGCGCCATTTCCGCCCACCGAATTTGCCACCGCCACGCCTGCATTTACCCCAAAACACGACGTATCTGATTGAATTGCAGTGGTTTGCACGGCCGAACCGGGTTGGTTCACGGTCGTGTTGGCTTGGGTAAATGTGCAGCCGTTGGCATCTGTCAACGTCAAATTGTACGTTCCGGCTGGCAAATTTTGAATCGTCTGGCCTGTTTTTCCACCCGTCCAATTAAAAGTGTACGGTGAAATTCCGCCGACCGGATTTGCAGTCGCCGCGCCCGTGCTTTCGCCAAAACATTTCGCATCCGTCGGCGTGATGCTTGCCAAAAGTGGGTTGGGTTGGTTGACCACGTTCGTCCCGACCGCCGTGCAGTTGTTCGCGTCGCGCACGACAACCGTGTAAGTATTTGCCGGTAAATTGATGGCCGTCGCCGAAGTTTGATTGTTCGGGTCGTTCCAAATATAAGTTATCGCACCCGTCCCGCCGGTGGCCGTGATGCCAATCGAACCGCTATTTTCCCCAAAACATTTGGCATCGACGACGGTAAAATTATTTATCGTCAAAGCAGGCGGGCAATCCAAAACGGTAGATTTTGTGGAGGTGCAGCCATTTTTGTCGGTGACCGTCACCGTAAAATTTCCGCAACCAATGTTGTTCACATCCTGCGTCGTGGCGTTGTTTGTCCACAAATATGTGTACGGCGAGCCGCCTCCGGAAACTGTCAAATTGACATTTCCATCCGTCGAGGTAAAACATTTTGGGTCGGTTTCGACCGATTGCAAAACGAGCGGGTTGGCCGCAGAAATGGTTACGGAAGTGGTGTTCGAGCAACTTTTCGCATCTGTCACGGTAATATTATACGTTCCGGCGCACAAATTCAGCGGTTGCACCGTGCCGTTTGGCACGCTGGGTGTTCCCCAGTTTATGGTTAAAGGCAAAAAACCACCTGAAATATTGAGTTTCGCCGAGCCGTCGCATTTTCCAGAACAACTTTCGGGGACGATATTATTCATCACCAATTGAATCGGCGGTGGTTCTGGAATCACCGTCGTCGAAACATCCGTGCAGCCGTGCAAATCGGTGACCGTCACCGTGTAAATATCGCCGCCACTCAAACCAGTGGCCGTTTTGGTGGTTTGCATATTTTCCCACAAAAACGAGTACGGTTTCGTGCCGCCTTTTACAAAAACGGTCGCCGTGCCGGTATTTCCATTGAAACACGGCACGCCGATGGCAGGCACCGAGTCAATATTTAATCGCGCCGGTTGCAAAACTTGCACAAAAGTCGTGCGCTGGCAACCCGTCACGTCGGTCACGGTGACGGAATGAAAATTGGCGTTCAAACCGGAAGTTGAGGAATTTGTCCCGCCATTTGCCCACAAATAAGTGTACGGTGGTTTTGCACCAGAAACAATAATTGTAGCAGAACCGTTCGAACCGCCAAAACATTTTACTGAATCTTGCTGCGTTTGAAAAATGAAACCGGGAGGCTCGCTGACTGTAACTTGAGCCGTTGCCTCGCAATCATTTTTGTCCGAAACGGTCACGGTGTAGCATCCCGCGAACAAATTGCTGGCCGTCGCGCCCGTGATGACCGAGCCGCCGGAGCAACCTTGCCATTGAAAAACGTACGGACTTCCATTCCCGGCAGATGCCGTCGCAGTGGCAGAGCCGTCGTTGTCGCCGTTGCAACTGGCAGCAACTGTCGTGGCCTGAATCAAAATTTGCTGCGGTTCAGTGATGGTAAAAAACACCGTGTCCTTGCAACCCGCAGCATCGACGATGCTCACAAAAT
The DNA here is from genome assembly GCA_031398055.1 of Saprospirales bacterium. GTDB lineage: Bacteria > Bacteroidota > Bacteroidia > Chitinophagales > Saprospiraceae > M3007. The sequence continues at coordinate 22,528 of JANNMS010000153.1, forward strand.
GAGGTCCAGCCAAAAAAAGGTTGGTAATTCCACCATTTGAAAACGGTGCGCCGACGCCGTCAGCAAAATATTGAACCGGCGAAGCGGCATTGACCACCGAGACAAAAACCGACCCGGTCGGTGTGCCGAAACATTTTGCGGGGAGTGTTGAATTGACATTTGCAGCCAAAGTGCACTGTCCAAAAGCGTGTTCCGAAAAGAGAAACAAAAAGAGAAACCAAGGTAAAATCCCTTTCATTTGTTCAAATTGTGTTAAATTAAAGTATCACCAACCACTGAAATTGGCGGATTGATAGGGTTGTTGCTCGCAAAGTTCCAAAGAATTTGCGACAGCGAAAGGTTAAAAAATTTTCAGTGAGATTGGTCAGGCAGACAGGCCAAGATGGTTACTGGAAAATTGGTTATTGGGAAATTGGTTATTAGGTCGTGCGGTCGAGGAAACCAATAACCAATTTTCCAGTAACCAATAACCAAAATAGAGGGGAAAGGAATGGGGAATTGTCTAATTTTGGCTGCAAGTTAATTCGGATTTTTTGCTTGAATCAATCCCAAATATTTTCAAGAGCATTTGAAAAATGCTTTTGCTGCCTGCTTTTTCTCCGTTTTTCTCGCAAGACTTTGGTTATGTGCTTTTTGCCAATGGCAGTTTTTTTGATATTTTTCAAAAAAAAATGCGAAGTCAGGGATGAGGAACGAGGAATGAGGGATGAAAATGGAACGCCCGGCAAGTTGAAATTCAACTTGCCGGGCGTTTTTTCTAAACTCTAAACTCTAATCACTTTTTATCTAGGATTCTATATTTTTTCTCCCATTCCATCCCATATTTATCCGTCAAATTGAACGACAAAGTCACGCCGCCGACGAAATACATATCCTTGTTGCTCGGATTGCCGCGTTTGATATCCGTTGGATTCGTCACGCCGCCGCCCATCAATTCTGGCCGACGGTACGAAAGCCGTGCCGCCACCGGATTGGTTTCGTACAAATCCACGACGTTCGGATATTCCTTGCTCACGTCGTCCAAATAATCGGAAAAAGTAAAACGCGTGCCCACTTCAAAACCCAGATTCACCCGTTTTCCGAGGCTGAAACGAAAACCAATTCCCATCGGCACGGTCGCCGAAACCCGGCTGTATTTTTTCGATTGCCCCTCGGTTCCGAGCGGTTGCAGGTCGTACCAAATCCCGTTCAACTGGGCCTGCGGATTGAAATACACCCCGCCGAGACCCATAAAAATGTACGGTGTCGAGACTTTTCCATCCAAAATGTCGTAGCCGAGCGGCGAAAATTCCGCCTGCGCCGAAAATTCGGTGAAATCCGAGCGGAAACTCAAATTCCGTTCGCGAACCGCAGCATCGCGGCTGTTCGCGTCCGAGGCACTCAAATAACCCGTCAAAAGGTTGGTGCGCACCGAAAAACGTTTCGAAAAATTGTACCGCAGCGTCATGCCATACGACGTGTGGTATTCGGAGAGTTGGATTTTTTGGGACAGATCACCGGTGTAATTCGATGCGCCCAAAAGAAAACCGGCCTCTAAATATTGGCCGAAAGTGGTGCCAGGATTGGCCGCAAAAAGAACGGCCAGGGCAAGTGTCGGAAAGATGTGCTTATAACTCATGATTGAAAAAAAATTTATTAAAAGAAAAAAACTTGCGTTCCAATCATTCCATACAAATACAGTTCCAAAATTTTTGCCATGTGGGATTCAGGGTTTGCCAGATGATTTCCCGTTCTCAACTTTGCACCATGAAAAATTTTCAAAAAATCAAATCCCAGGCAAGTCCAGCAGCCGTTCGTTTTCTCCAATTCCTACTGTGCATTTCCATTTTTTCGGCCTGCCAATCAACCGAAAAAAAATACGCCGCGCTCCCCGAAAACACCGCTATTTTATTGGAAATCAATGGTTTAAAAAACCTGGACAGCCTCTTTTCAAAAAACAAACAGCCGCTGGCCGAGGCAATTTCAGGCCTCAGTTTTTTCAAAAAAATGCGCCACGACGTGGAGATTTTGGAAAAAATTTTCCCAGAAAAAACAGATTTGGGCGCAAAAATTTTCAATCAAAATGCCGTCGCCGGACTCACTTTGAACCAAGCTGACCAGCAAAAAGCCGTTTTCATTTTTGAAATCGGCGGAAAAATTGACCTCGCCGCAGCACTCAAAAACAGTCCGGCGAAGCCCAAAATCCTGCCCACCAATTTTAAAGGAAAAGAGATTTTTGCCGTTCAAATCATTGAAAATCAGCGGCTTGCCTTCGCCGAGCAATCCGGTTTGCTGATTTTTTCGACCCAACCATATTTGGTGGAAGATGCCCTCGCCGCCCTCGAATCCGGGAAAAATATGTGGGCAGATGCCCGTTTCCAAAAATTGGCCGACGGCAAAAATGAAATTTCGACAGCGAGTTTGATTTTCAATTTTGAAAAAATTTCCAATCAAATCTCGCCCGATTTTTTGCCCGATTTTCGGAATCTGCTGCCCTGCCTCGCCGAAAATCTGCCGTTTTTGAAACTCGATTTTTCGGAAAAAAAAACCACCGCGCAGGCATTTGAAACCGGAAATTTTTGCAAAAAAAAGTCATGGGGCGCGTCGAAACGCGAGGCCGTTTTTTCGGTTTTGCCAGAAAACACAGCTGCGTTTTTTTGGGCAGGTTTTGAAAACCACCGACCGTTTTTGGATAATTTTAGAATGGGTAAATCTGCTGATTTTCAACACTTTACGACCAGTTGGATGGGCGAAGAATTGGTCGTGGCCTTGACCGAACCGTTTTCCAGCGACCTTCGCGAGGAGCAATTTTACCTGCTCGCCGTGCGCGATTCCATGCTTTGCGAACGGCGGATAGCCGAGTTCGCTGAGCGGTTCGGCACCCTCAAAAATTACGAATATCAAACCTTCCAAATCCGCCAATTTTTCAGCCCCGCGCTGCTCGAACCGCTGCTCCGCGACGATGCCCTCGGTTTTGAAAAACCGGCCTGCGCCATGCTCGCCGGCTACCTCGTTTTTGCTTCGACGACCGCTGCGCTCGAAGTTTTGATTGATAAATTTATTGTCAACCAAATCCTCGCTGCCTCGACCGATTTTTTGCAATTGAAAAATCAATTTGCCGACGCCGGGCAGTGCCTCATTTTTTTTCACCCAAAATATTTGCCGGCGATTTGCGAGCGGATTTTCAAAAATGAACACAAAAAACCGGCCATCGAAAATGCAAAATCGATGGCTGCCGCCGGGCTGCTGGCCTTCGATTTTTCGGGGGAAAATTTGAAAATTTTTGCCCAAAAAACCGCCGATTTTTTGCCGCAAACCGGGATGCTTTGGAAAACAGAATTGGGTGCGGCGGCGGCCACCCAACCATTTCCGGCGACCGGTGCGGGCAGCGAAAAATTGGCCGGAATCTTTATCCAGGACGCCCGAAATCAGTTGTATTTTCTCTTGCCGAATGGCGAGATTTTGTGGAAAAGATACCTCGACGGCCGGATGCTCGGCGCACCGCAGTCGATGGATTTTTCGCAAAATGGCACGACTTGTTTTTTGTTGAACACGCCCCAAAAAATTTATCTTTTTGATGAAAATGGGAACGACGTGGAAGGTTTTCCGATTGATTTAAAATCTCCGGCGACGAACGCAGTTTCGCTCGCAACTTTCTCAAAATCAGGAGATTGCGCTTTTTTTCTTTGTTGCAAAAATGGCAACGGCTACGGTTTTGACCGGCACGGCAGGCCACTTCCCGGTTGGAATCCACAGGCAAATGTGGGCGAGGTGCGGCAACCGATTTTGCATTTTCAACATGAAAACAAGGATTTTTTGGTGGTTTTGAGCCGTGCCGGAAGGCTGGCAGTTTTTGGTCGCAGCGGCGATTTGCGTTTCCCGGTTCAAAAATTTGAGGGCAATTTTTCGGCACCGCCGCAGGCCGATTTTTCGAGCAATTCACCTCGAATTGTTGCCTCGAACGACGTTTCGACAGGCTCAACGACCGGTGGAAAAGTGTTTGCCTGCAATCTTTCTGGGCAAGTTTTCAGCTTGGCGGCAGGCGGAAAATCGTTTGTTTTTTCCCAAATTTCTGGCGACGAACGAAAAGAATACGTCAGTTTGACAGGCGATAATTTGCGGGTGCACGGCTATCAAAAAGACAAATTCGAGGTCGTTTTTTCCAAAAAATACCCTGTGCCGCAGGACACGATTTTTGAAATCAAAATGCTCCGCCCGGCTGGTTTGATTGGTTCGTGGAGCCGCGAAAAACGGCAGGTTTTTTTGGTGAACGGGCGCGGAAATTTATTGCCAGATTTTCCGCTCGGCGGCACGACGCCTTTTTCGGTGGTCTCACCTCAGGCGAGAGGCGATCGGAATGTTTGGGCGTTGGTTGTGGCTTTGGATTCGCAGGTTTATGCTTATTCGATTCGATGACGCGCTGCTAAAATTAAGCCTCGGTTGCTTGTTTCATTTTTTCCTGAATTTCCAAAACGTATTCTAAGTTCACCCCAAAATCTTTGGCCGTGTCCTCGGGTGAAATCCCGCGTTTTAGGAAAAGTTTAATGCCCTCTTCGCGTGCTTCTTCGCGGCCCTCTTCACGCCCTTCTTCGCGGCCTTCTTTTTTGGCTTTTCTAATCAAAGGCTTCATGCGGTCGTAAACTTTTAATTCGAAAGTGCTCATATTCGGCTCAATTTGATTTAATTCATCTAATTTTTGCTCAAAAGTACGCTGAAACTCTGGTTTCTCAAACCGAACGTAGTATTCGATAAAAGTCATGATGTTGAAAATTTGCTGCTCCGAAAGTTTGATGTCGCGCAGTTTTTCGATGACTTCCAGTTTGAATTTCAGGAGGTTTTCATCCTGCAATTTGCCTTTTTTCAAACGGTGATACGCCACCGTGAGGATGATTGAAAAAATGTTGTTTTTATCTTTCATCGTTTCGGGCGGGTTTTTCAACAACTTGAATGTCCGCCAAAAATAGACCATTTCGCAGTCCCACGTTTTTTCGCGGAAATGGTCGGGCAGGTAATTTTCATCGTCATCGGTCAGGATGGCCACCGCCACCACTTCGATGCCATAACGTTCCCGAATCCGCACCCGCATCTGGTACATTCGATAAGCAAAATCGGGGTCGGGGTAGCCTTGCACTTCAACATGAACCAAAATCCAGCGTTCCCCACCGTTTTTCAGACGCAACTTGACCAATTTATCGGCGTAGCGGCCTTTCGCTTTTGATTTTGGGAATAGTTTGGCGAGTTCTTTGTCCAAAAATTCAGGCGGGATCGCCCAATCAATTTCGAGGCTTTCGATGGGGTAAAAAAAGACCAAAAAGTCCATGAAGAAATCTTCGAGGATACTTTTCCAGAGGGCATCGGGTTTGAGCATAGCATGAAATGTTTGGGTGAACGGTGTTTTGTTCGGCTCAAAACTACACTGATCGGATTAGTATTTTTTCAAATTGATTAATGGAAAATTTGTCAACTTTTTAAAGTTGACAAATTTTTGGCTGCTACTTTTCCACCGCCCGCCCATTTATCAAATTCGAAAAAAACACCGCGTTCGAAAACAGCCGCTCCGTGCCCACCCAAAACGCCCGGAAATTCGGGTCGCCCGGAAAACAAATCACCCGCCCGCGACCCGTTCCGCCCACCAAAATCGCCGCCGAACCAGCCGCCAAATCTTGCTGCGAAGCATGGACGTACCCCGCCAAAATCGGTTTTTTCGAAAAAACAGCGGGCGTGGCGTATTCATTTTTTGAAGTCTGCAAAAACAAAGTATCCGAAAAAAACATCGGCAATTTGTCCGTCCGGTAACCAAAACAAACCGGGTGGCTGCGGTCAATTTCGGCTTCGAAAATCGCGCCGGGCAGGTTTTTTGCCCCAAAATCTTCGTCCAAATTTTGGTACGGGCGGCGCGACATCTTGATTTCAGGCAATTTCGACGGCTTCAATTCGGCGGTTTCTGGTTTGGTCGCTTCGCCATCTTTTCCCTTTTTTACCTCTTTTTTTACAAAGTCAATTTTTGCTAAACCATTGGTTTTCAACCATTTCAATGCTTCCCCGATGCCGATGACAGTTCCGCCGCCAGCCACAAATTGCTTGATTTTTTCTGCCGGAAGTTTTGAAAAATTGCCGTCGGCCAAAACCAAGGTGTTGATTTTTGAAAAATCCAAATCGTTCAACCTTTCACTTTCAATCAAAAGTGGCGGCATTCCGAGACGCACGTCCAGCGTGTGCCAAACCTCGCCGGTCGCCGCGACATTTGCCCCATTTCCAGTGACCAAAGCCACTTTTGGCGGGCGAATCGTTTGAAAATTGTTGCTGCCGAGGTCGGGGCCGAGGCGGGTTTGGCCGTTCGACAACGTGATAATTTCCAGATTTTCGGGGGCGATTTCGAGCATTTTTTGAGATAATTGATTGACATTCAACGGCTGGCGTTCAACCGGAATCAACAAAGTGCCGACCGGAAAATCATATTTTTCAGTAGAAAAAGATTGGGTCGCAACTTTCACCCGCACATTTTCAGCGAGCAAACCGGCCAAAAGTCGCGGCGCGGCGGCCTGTCCAAAATCTATGGCAAAACCATAAATTTCTGCTCCGGCGAGTTCAGAATCTTTCAAAAATTGGCTGGGTTTTCGGAAATCGGCGTGTGTTTTCTTTTTCAAAAAATCGTTCGACAATTCTTTTTCGCTCGCTTCCGCAAAATCCAAACCCATCGCCAGCGGCAATGTCCAAGCCGAAATGTCGTAAAAAATGGAATCGGCGAAGGTCTTTTGGCGGTCGAACATGGCTTTGACCAATCGGTATTTTGGCTGATTTGTGGGGACGGCGACGGCGCAGTTTTTCTTAAAATTCGTGCCGCCGAGCGTTTTGTCCGCGTCCAAAACTGACCATTCGATGTGGTGTTTTTCCAAAATTTCGAGCATCGGCAGGCAATTGTCCATGCCGCCGGAATTTCCAAAAACATAAAATTGGGTGGCATCGCGGCGGGCGTCGGCCAGACTGTTTTTGTAAAAATCGCGGGTGTAATTATTCAGTTCCAGACGCATTTCGACCATTGCCTGAAAAGTGGAAAACGACGTAAGTACTTGATTTCGAATGGAATAGGGAAAAGTGAGCAGCCCGTTTTCTGTTTTTTGGGCACTGCCCCGGCTGCTCGCCTGCTCGAAAAGTATGCCGATGCAGCCGTTCGCGTCGGGGAAAGTCGAGCCTTTTCCGGTGTAAAAATCATCGAAATTCTCGCCCGAAAAAAAGGGAATTTGCTTTTTGGAAAGCATCCGGGCGTGGTATTTTCCAATTTTTGCGGTCAGTTCCTGGTTTTGCAGCGGGGTGTGCGGATTGACCCGCGACGGCACGCCGGGCTGGAAAAAAAACGTCGAGCCGCTGCCCATTTCGTGGTGGTCGGTCAAAACATTGGGCTGCCAGTCGTGAAAAATTTGGATCCGCCCGACGGATTCGGGCTGCGTCGCGGCGAGCCAATCGCGGTTCAAATCAAAACCGTAGTGGTTCGTGCGGCCCGTCGGCCAAGGTTCGTTGAATTCGTCGTGCGCCGGGTCGGTCATCGCGGATTTCGAGCGGCGGCCGTTGACCCAAGTCGAAAAACGTTGGCCACCGTCGGGGTTGAAACAGGGATCGAGCAGGACGACGACATTTTCCAACAAATTTTGAACCTCCGGCGCACGGCTCGCGGCCAAAACGTAGGCCACAATCATCGCCGCGTTCGAGCCGCTCGCCTCGTTGCCGTGAATCGAATACCCGGCGTACAAAACGGACGGAAGTGTTTGTAAATCAATGGTTTGGCTCAAATTTGGATTTGCCAGCGCGGCGTGCTGGCGGCGTATTTCCTCGATATTTTCCTGATTTTTTTCGGAAGAAATTGTGAGGCAAACCAGCGGCCTCGCCTCGTGGCTGCGGCCATAAATTTTCAAAGAAATGCGCTCCGATTGCCGGTCGAGTTCGCGGACGTAGGCCAAAATTTGGTCAGGACTCAAATGCCACTGGCCGATTTCGAAGCCAAAAAAATCTTTGGGCGAGGTGATTTTTGGGTCGAAACCTTTTTCAAAAATGCCGGGCGGCAAATGATATTCGACGCCGGGGACCGTATTTTGGGCGAGCGAAATTGCAATTTGGAAAAAAAACAGGGCGAGGAAGAGGATGGTATTTTTCATTTTTTTGACGATGATTTATCGGCAAAGTTGGAAAAATAAATGGTTTGAAATTAAAATTTCAATCAATTTCCATCTCAAAAAACGCCAGTGTGATGCACGAATAATGCGCTGGCAACATTTCCCGATTCGACGGCAAGGCAACTCCCAAAAACCGAAAACCGCATTTTTGGTAATACTCGATCAACTTCGGATTGTCGCCCCAGGTGTCCATTCGGATAAATTTCCGGCCATTCTTTTTGCCATAAATTTTTGCCCAATTCACAATTTCTTGGACAAAATTCCTGCCCCGAAAATCCGGGCGCGTCACGATGCGGTGCAGGTAAATCGAGGGTTCGCGGTCTTTTTCACCCCAAATATGCGGGTCGGAAAAAGTGCTGACGAAAACGCAGGCAGCCTGCCCATCGACCATGATTTTCCACTGCCGACCTTCCGAAATTTCCTGCGAAACCATCTCGCGGTCGAACGCTTGCCAATGTAAATGCGAGACCTTTTTTTGATGCGCGATGGCCATTTCGTACATCTCAAAAATCATCGGCAGGTCGTCGGGGGTGCTGTTTTGGATGTCCATATTTTTATTTTTTATAATTCAAAACGTAGTCCGGCACGGGCAAATTGGGAACCCCCGTTTCGTCCGTTTCCGGAATTTGCGGCACCAATTTCAAAGGTAAAACGCCCGCCCAGACTTCCAAATTCATGTCCGCCGGGTCGTCGCCAACGCCGTGGGCCCGAAATTTTACGGACGATTCTTCCATTTCGACGGCGATGAACATTGTCTTTTTCATGTCGCTCGGCGAGGGTTTTCGGGCATCGTCCCAGCGTCCGGGAATGACGTGTTCGGTAAATTTTTCAGCGGCCAGCCAACGTTCGTCGTCGGTTTCGACGAGCCGCGTTTTTCCAAAAGCCACGACCGATCGGTAATTCATCGAATGGTTAAAAACCGACCGCGCCAAAACCAGCCCATCCACGTGTGTCACCGCGACGCAAACCGGGATGCCGCGCGCCATTTGCATAAAAAAATGACTGCCCACTGAACCGTGCAAATAAATGGTTTCGCCCACCCGAACGTAGCCCGTTGGAATGATAAACGGTTGATTATCAATATTGAACGCCACGTGGCAAACCAAACCTTCGTCCAAAATTGCGTTGCGCGAGGCAGGGTCGAAGTCGTATCTTTTTGGAAAATACCGACTGCCTTCCGTGCGGGAATCTTTATTTTTCATTTTAAAAAAGGGGAATTTTTAGGCGTTTAAAAGTGGAAAATACCGCTCGCGCAGCACGTTGAAATGATGATTTTGATGCCCGACCAAAATAAAACCCATCGCCAAAACTGGCAATTCCCATTTCCAAACAACACCTTTTCTGCACATTGCTTCCTCCGAAAACGAGCCAAAAAGTGCCAGCGAACTTTGTCGGACGAGGCGCATTTCGGCCAAAATTTCTTCGAGCGGTCGGGCGGACGCCCCGGCATTTTCGGCAAACAAATTTTCATCGTAACCCGGCAGCGCGGTTTTGTCATTCCTCGCAAAACGCAGCGCACGGTACGAAAAAACGCGCTCCGTGTCGAGGATGTGTTGAAAAAGGTCGCGCACCGTCCATTTTCCAGGGGCGTAAACTTGGTCGCCGAGGGCATGGAGTTTTTCGAGGTCGAGCGCGTCCAAATCGGCGATGCTTTTTTGAAAAGCATCGAGCAAATCCAAATCTTCCACCTGATTGATGTAGGTGTCAAAATAGGACGGCTGGCGTTGGATGTCGTTGATTTTCATTGCTTAATTTATTGAAATTGAGTGATTTATCTTTTTTCGCAACTATTTACTACCACTAATTTTTACCACAAATCCACATTAGAAAACATAAGATGTTGCTTTAAAAACTTATGTTCCCTTTGTGTCTTTGTGGTAAAAATTAGTGGTAGTAAATAGTTATTTTTTTTCAAAACCATAATCCCGCTCCACTTTCGCCACCCGCAAACGATATTGCGAATACCAAACTTCGCGCCCCAAATCCCGCGCAACCATGTGTTCGGAGTGGTATTTCCAATTCCGGATGCTCTCCAAATCTTTCCAATATGAAACCGTAATCCCGATTTCGTTCCGGGTACTTTCAACGCCCAAATAACCGGGCATCGTGGCGGCGAGGGCATCCATTTTTTCGGCCATTTCGGCGTAGCCGTTGTCGTTTTCAGTGCGTAATGTGCTGAAAATCACGGCATAATATGGAGGTGGCGGCGTGTCGGCCAAACTCGGCTGGGCAGTTTCCTGTGCTTTTTTCATTTTCAAAGATGATTTTTGTGGTGCAAAATTAGGATGAAAACGGACTATCAAAATCATCCGGTTTTAAAATTTTGGGTAGTCCGATTCGACACCGTATTTTTGTGTTCATAGTTTATCGTTCATAGTTTATCGTTCATAGTTTATCGTTCATAGTTTATCGTTCATAGTTTATCGTTCATAGTTTATCGTTCATAGTTTATCGTTCATAGTTTATCGTTCATAGTTTATCGTTC
>JANNMS010000203.1:0-9574 GCA_031398055.1 Saprospirales bacterium
AAAACATAAAATCCCTTCGGGATTTGAGGAAAATGCCCTTGCTCTGAGCTATAAACATAGATTCCCTTCGGGAATGGATTTTAATGCGTTTGACCTGTTGACAAAAGGAGAAAAATTTTTTACAATGAAATTTTCCGAAGGCATTGGAAAACAATCTTGGAAAACTTCGATATTTTTGGTTTTCAAAATGAAAATCAAGTTGCGTTTGAACCAAATTCTATATTTGAAAAATTTCTACTAATCCATAAAATTAAAAACTAAAAATGGTACTTTCAAAAAATGACATAAATTTAAAACCCATCCACGAAGGAAACCTCAATGAATTTCCAAAAGGTTATCAAAAGGCCTTTCGCACAGCCAAAGCAATTTTGGATGGAAAAATTTTTACCCCAAAACAAATTACTTTACTAAAAAATGACCTCAAAAAAGAGTTGGACATTCTGTTCATCATCAACCCGGATTTGCAAATCCGAGAAGTCGTTTTGGCTTTGTTGAAAATTTTACCTGAAAAAATCCCAGCCAAACACCTCCTCGAAATGACCAGTTTTATCACCGAAAATTGGGAGGCAAAAAAGCAAAAACTCGAACTCGTCTAACCCAAACTTTCCACCAAAACCCCACACGCCCACTCAATTTCTTCCCGCGAAATCACGAGCGGCGGCGCAATCCGCAAACTCCGGTCGTTGAACAAAAACCAATCGGTCAGCACCCCATTTTTCAGGCAATTTTGAATCACGCGCTGCACTTTTTCGGCATCGCCCAAATCAACGGCCAGCCACAAACCGGCGTGTCGGATTTCTTTTATCTCCTTGTGTTTCAATAATTTAAGGAACAAATTTTCCTTTTCAGCCACCTGCGAAATCAAGTCGGTTTCCGTTAAAATTTTCAACGTGGCCAACGCCGCCGCCGCCGAAACCGGATGTCCGCCAAAAGTCGTGATGTGCCCCAAAACTGGGTCAAAACTCAAAGTTTTCATCAAATTTCGCTCGGCGATAAACGCCCCGATCGGCATCCCGCCGCCAAAACCCTTTGCCAAAAGCAAAATGTCAGGTTTAATTTCGTATTTTTCAAAAGCAAAAAGATGTCCCGTCCGACCGCAACCGGCCTGAATTTCATCCAAAATCAGGAGCGTTTTGGTTTCGTCGCAACGTTTTCGGAGGGCTTTCAGCCATGCTGGATTGGGCAAAACGAGGCCAGATTCGGCCTGCACCGTTTCCAAAATCACGGCTGCCGCACGGCTCGTGATTTTTTCCAAATCCGAAAAATCATTGAATTCGATGTGCCTGATTCCCGGCAAAAGTGGCTGAAAAGCGAGGGTAAAATCAGTGGGAAACATGAGGCTCGCCGCGCCCTGCGTCGAGCCGTGGTAGGCATTTTTGCAGGCAAAAATCTCGTGCCGGCCGGTCGCGCGCTTCGCCAATTTCATCGCACCTTCGACGGCTTCCGTGCCCGAATTTGTAAAATAAACAGCATCCAAACCCTTCAAGTTTTCGGCCAAAAGTTCCGCCAATTTGACCTGCGGCGAAAGCACAAATTCGCCATAAACCATTGTGTGCCAATACTTTGAAAGTTGTGCACGCACCGCTTTTTCGACCGCCGGATGTCGATGCCCGACACTGCTCACCCCGATTCCGGCAATCAAATCGAGGTACTTTTTCCCCCGGCGAGCGTGCAGCCAAACGCCCTTCGCTTTTTGAATTTCCAAGGCCAGCGGAGCAGGCGATGTTTGGGCGACGTGCCGCAAAAACAACTGTCGTTGTGAAATCATTTATTCACTGATTTTTGTTATTATTGAAGAAAAATTTGTCGGGTCGGGATTTGTAAAATAACCTTGTTTCCGATTGGGTAACAGCCGAAGTTCTACTGACATTAAAGAGCATGTTTTCAACGCCAATTATCCAATTTTAAAATCCTTTTCAAGATGACAGCACATCATTTAATCTCGAAAGAAATCCCAGCCATCTCGGTCGTCCAAACGGGAAAAGACGCGTTCACGATGTTGAGCGACCACCACGTCAAACACCTCCCGGTGACCGACGGCGAAGGTCGTTTGGTCGGCATCATTTCGGAAGAAGATATTTTCAACCATAAATTATATGACCCGATTGGCGATTACGATTTTTCGATGCTGCGGCGGTACTCGGTTTCGGAAAATGACCACCTTTTTGAAATCATGCGGATCATGGGCGAAAACCGCCTGACCGTGATTCCGGTGGTCGGCGAGGACAAAAAATTTCTCGGCCTGATTTCCCAAAATGACTTGCTCCGCCAATTTGCCGCGACGACTTCGTTTGCCGAACCGGGCAGTATTTTGGTCATCGAAGTGCCGACGCGGAGTTATTCGTTGGCCGAAATTTCGCGGTTGATCGAGGAAGAAGGCGTGAAAATCATGAGTTGTTTTGTTTCGTCCGCCCCGGCGGCGGAAAATATTGAAATCACGTTGAAACTCAATCGGCAGGACATTTCAAAAGTCATCGCCTCGCTCGAACGGCACGAATATGAAGTGTTGGGAACGTACGATGTCCACGACCATTCGTCGGTGATGAAAGAGCGGTACGATGCATTGATGGCTTATCTTGAAATTTAAAAACCAAAAAAATGGCAGCCAATCCTTCTAATTTTTTAGCGAGAATAACCATCAATCCAGATATTTGCCACGGCAAACCTTGCATTCTTAGAATGCGTTGGCCAGTCGAAGTCGTTTTGGATTTGATTGGCTCGGGAATGACGACCGCTGAAATTTTGGAAGACCACCCGGAACTGGAAAAAGAGGACATTTTCGCGGCACTCCAATTTGGCAAAAAATGAACTTGCCGATGCTTCCTCAAATTTTCAAATGACCTTTCCCCCTGATTTTCAAATAGTTATCATCGGCGGCGGCGCAGCCGGTTTTTTCGCTGCCATCACTGCTGCCGAAAATTTCCCTGCCGCCAAAATCATTATTTTGGAACGCGGCGCAGACGTTTTGCAAAAAGTCCGGGTCTCCGGCGGCGGACGTTGCAACGTGACCCACCACTGCCTCGACGCCCGCGAACTCGTCAAAAATTACCCACGCGGCAGCCGCGAAATGCTTTCTCCTTTTTTAAAATTTGGTGCGCAGCAAACTATCGAATGGTTCGCCAGCCGGGGCGTTTTGCTCAAAACCGAGGCCGACGGACGAATGTTTCCAACCACCGACGACTCCGCGACCATCGTTAACTGCCTCGTTTCCAATGTTTTAAAAAATAAAATTGAAATCAGAACTGGAGCGCGGGTCGAAAAATTGGAAAAAAACAAGGCTGGAAAATGGGCCAATTTTTTGACAAAAAACCCTGCCCCACTCCTCGCCGACCGCGTTTTGGTGGCCTCGGGCAGCAATCCAGCGATGTGGGAAATTTTGAAAAATTTGGGGCATCGAATCGTCGAACCTGTGCCGTCGCTTTTTACTTTCAACACAAAAGATGTGCGGCTGCGCGACCTCGCCGGGGTGTCCGTGCCGAAAGTTTCTGTAAAAATTTTGGGTGAAAAATTGGTTTCCGAAGGCCCGATTTTGGTGACGCACTGGGGTTTGAGCGGCCCTGCAATTTTGAAACTTTCGGCCTGGGGCGCGCGCGATTTTCACCGGCTGGATTATCGTTTTTCATTGATTGTCAATTGGTTGGACAAAATTTCGAGCGACGAGGTTTTGGAAATTTTTTTGGAAATAAAAAATTTGAACGGCAAAAAACAAGTCTCGACCGGCACACCGCGCCACGATATTTTTAAAAATATTCCGAACCGACTTTGGCAAAATCTGGTCGCCGCCGCCAGCATTTCCGAAACCCAACGCTGGGCAGATTTGGACAAAAACGGGCTCCGAAAACTCGCCGAGCAACTCACCCAATCCAATTTTCAAATCACAGGAAAAAGCACTTTTAAAGAAGAATTCGTCACGGCGGGCGGCGTGGATTTGCGGGATGTGAATTTTAAAACTTTTGAAAGTAAAATCTGTCCGGGGCTGTTTTTCGCGGGCGAAGTTTTGGACATCGACGCGGTGACGGGCGGGTTCAATTTTCAGGCGGCATGGACGGGCGGCTGGATAGTTGGAAAAACTATGAACTATGAACTATGAACTATGAACTATGAACATTTCACCATTCATAGTTCATCGTTCATCGTTTTAAAGCCGACCGGGTTTTCGTAACGCTTTCACGTGTTTTCGTAAGTGATTTTGGTAAATCGCGGAGCGAAATTTTCATAGCCCGTTTTTAAAATTTTATAAAAACCTGATTTTCAGTAAGCTAAAACATTTCAAAAAATAACCAGAAGGCAGTAGCCCAAATTTGATAGTTGTCACGACAAAACACACCGCTACTTTTGTCCCATCATTTCGCCGAAAGGCTAATATTTCTCTCCCTTATTTTTTTCAGGTCGGTTTTCAGATGAGCCTCCTCTCCCGACCATTTTAATTTCTCCTCCTCACTGTTTTTTAATCACGTACCGCAGCCTCCCGCGGTTTGCTCTCGGCTTTTACACATTTCATTCTTCATACAAATTTACAAACATGAGGTCCTTTCACACACTCTTCATCGTGCTTTTCGCAATCGTTTTTGCCAATGCACAAACTTCCACTTGGACAGGTTCGGTTGACCAAAATTGGTCGAACGCCGACAACTGGAACAACGGCCTGCCCGTCGCTGGCGGCGTAGCCATTTTGCCGAGCGGCGCACCGTCGCCTGTTTTGGCTCAAAATCTCACCTTAAATTTTGAAGTGCAAAATTTCGTCACCCTCCGTTTCGATGGCTCGGTGGTGAACGATGGGCATTTCATCAATTTCAACGGCGGAACGGTCGAAAACCGCGCGGCTTTTGTCAACAACGGCACGATTCAATTCGACAACGGAGGCCGTTTTGACAACCACAACTCGTTCCAAAACAACGGTTCGATTGCCCAAACCGGCACCGGAACTTGGTACAACCACCCGTTTTCCAATTTTACAAATGGCGCGGGCGGCAGTTTTACGAATTATGGATATTTGGAAAACAACGGTTTTTTGACCAACAACGGCTCGTTTGCGAACGCGGCTGAATTGGTGAACCGAGGTGTTTTGACAAACAATTTGACACTTTTGATTGGTTTTGGGGCTGGAAAAATCACGAACGATGCGCTGGGAATCATTTCCAACGGCATTTATGCAACATTGGATGTGCAAGGAATTTTGGACAATTCTGGAAATATCGTTTCGACCGGTGCTTTTAAAATCAGCGCGACCGGGCAGTTTTTGAACAAAGGGATTTTTTCAAATTTGAAAGTCGCCCGAAATTTTGGGCAAACGATAAATACCGGGATTTACAACAACGGCGTCCTCGGTTTGGACACCGCTGGCATTTACCAATACAATGATTATGGCGGGACTTTTAGAAACCAAAAGACACTCAACAATCTCGGCACGCTCGAATTAATGCCTTGTTCTGAATTTTTTCAAGAATCAATCACGGGCGACGCGGTGACTGGACGGGTTTGGTTGATGGGCATCGTTTACGAAATTTCGGGTTTGGTTGACCAAAATAACATCATGGGCGGCGTGGTTTTGCACGGCACGCAAACGGCCGCGCCGACGGCAATTTGCAAAAGCGTGGTCATGGCTGGTTTGGATGCGACCGGAAATATGACGGTCACGCCACAAATGTTTGACAACGGCAGCCATGCAAATTACTGCGAAATCGCCTCGCTTTCCGTCGGGCCGAACCAGTTCAATTGCTCGCACGTCGGGGTCCAATTGGTCACTTTGACGGTGACGGATGCAAAAGGCACGTCGAGTTCCTGCACTTCGATGTTGAAAGTCCAGCCGTCGGCGGCTTGCCCCGGTTGTTTTAACATCACAAATCCGGGTACGATTTCTGGGGACCAAACCATTTGCGAAGGCGAAACCGCTGCGCCGATGTTGAGTATCACCGATGCAACCGGCGGCGTCGGCACGCCAGAATATGTTTGGATTTATTGGACGGTTGACCCGGTTTCTGCGCCGAATGCTTTCACGATGATTTTGGGTTCGAATTCGCCCAATTTCGCGCCGGGCGCGTTGACCACGACGACTTGGTTTCGCCGCTGCTCGCGGTCGGGGACTTGCCAAGATTTTATCGCGGAGACCAATTTTTTGAAAATCACGGTCAACAAAAAACCTTCGACTGACCTGCAAATCGTACAGCCAGACTGCCAAACTTCGACTGGCTCGGTCAATTTGGCAAATTTGACGCCTGCCGGAAGTTCGGTAAAATTGGATGGAAATGCGCCGCAAACTGGTGTTTTTTCCTTTTCAAACCTCGCTCCGGGTGCGCACACGATTTTTATGGAAAAAGACGGCTGCACAAAAACGCTTACTTTTTCGATAAATAATGCGCCAAATGTTGCGCCCGTCCCACAAATTTCAATCGCACAACCTGCTTGCAATTTGCAGACTGGCATCGTTTCGGTTTTGAACGTGCCAGCAGGTTTTCAAGTAAAAATAGACAACGGCTTATTTTCAAACCAGACCATTTTCACGGGCATCGTACCCGGTAATCACACCTTGACAATCGGACAGGGCGGCTGCGAAAAAACGGCGGATTTCACCATTTTGCCTTTCGTTGCCCCTCTTCCGAACGTCATTTGCCGCAGCATCACGGTGCAATTGGTCAATGGAAATGCCACAATCACTGCCGCGCAAATCGACAACGGCTCGGACGCTGGCGGCTGCGGTTCGATTGTAAATTACACGTTGAGCCAATCAAGTTTCAATGCCGCCGGGACTTTCACGGTGACTTTGACGGTGACCACTTCTGCTGGTCAAACTTCAAGTTGCACGGCGACGGTGGTTGTCGAATCTTGCACAAATCCAAATTTAAATATTTCACAACCTGGTCTGTGTCAAACAGTTGGCAGCGCGACCATCACGAATTTGCCCGCCGGATATTCCTCCAAATTGGACAACGGCACCTACGTTTTGGGCCAAACAACTTTTTCAAATCTCGCTCCCGGACCGCACACGATTTCAATTCAAAAATTGAATTGCACGACTTCCGCGAATTTCACCATCCTCGCAGGTCAGACCACCCCCACCCCACAATTTTCAGTGACCCAACCCACGAATTGCGGCCAATTGACGGGCAGCATTTCGATTTCCAATTTGCCGACAGGTTTTTCTTCAAAATTGGACAACGGCGTTTGGACGCTCGGACAAACAATTTACACAGGCATTTCCAACGGCCAGCACACGGTTACGATTGGAAAAGACGGCTGCGACGCGGCTGCCATTTTCAACATCGTTTCGATAAATAACTTGACCCCGCCACCCACCATTTCAATCGTTCAACCGATTTGTGGACAAACGACGGGCAGCATCAACATCACGAATTTGCCCGCAGGTTATTCGTCTTCGCTCGACGGCGGGGCGTGGATTTTGGGAAAAACAAGTTACACCGGCATTTCCATCGGCCAACACACGATTGCGATTGGAAAAGATGGCTGCAACAATTCGACGGCTTTTGCCATCAATTTCAACGCCAGCGGTTTGGTTTTCGACGGCACTAAATGTTTTAAAATCACGAACAAAGTGAGCGGGAAAGCACTGTCGGTGATGTCCAGTTCGACTGCCGACGGCGCGGACATCGTGCAGTGGGATTACACCGGAACGGCCAACCAAGTTTGGAAATTCATCCCGGCGGGCAACGGTTTTTATTATTTGACCGCAAATCACAGCGGAAAAGTGGTGGATATCGAAGGTTCTTCGCAAACACAACACACTTACGCAAATCAATGGACGAACAACGGCGGCGCGAACCAACAATTCTCGGTCGAATCCATCGGCGGCGGATATTTCAAAATCGTCGTTCGCCACTCCTGCCAAGTCATCAAACTTTCGGCAAGCCCCGGCACGAACGGCACGCGTGTTTTTCAGGCCGTTTATTCAAGTTCGTACGAACACGCGAAATGGAAAATTGAAGAAGTGCCTTGCACTGGCAACATCAACCCACCACCTCCACCGCCTGCGACTTGCAACAAAAACGTGCTTTTTGTGGTCGGCTGCACCACGCTCAATTCTGGTGATTCGTGGGTGAAAAACCGCCTCCAACAACTCGGTTTGACGGTTTCGATAAAAGACGATTATTATGTAAACGCATCGGATGCGACCGGAAAAGGATTGATTATTATCAGTTCGACCTCAAATTCTGGCGACATCGGCAGTGAATTTACAAACTCAAATATCCCTGTCATCACCTGGGAACCCAATCTTTTGGACGATTTGAGAATGGTTTATTCGAGTTCAAAATTTGGTTGGAGCACTGGAACTTGGATGAAAATCAATTCCAGCACCGAAATCACAGCAGGAGTTTCGACGGGTTGGCAACAAGTTTTCAGCGGCTGCTCGCCTTCGATGGGCTGGGGAATCCCGCAAACCGGCTGCAAAAAATTTGCAGATATTGACCCAGAAGCCACCGTTTTTGCCTACGAAACTGGCAGCGCGATGTTCGGGATGAACGCCCCGGCGCGTCGGGTGAGCCTGTTTTTGAACGATTGGTCGGCCACTTGTTTGAACTCGAACGGCCGGAAAATTTTTGACAACGCCATCGAATGGGCCATTAATTGCACGTTGCCAAATTTAGCGGCGTCCATCCAAAGCCAATCTTTGACTTTCAACGCTGCGAAAAAAGGCTTCGCCGCCGACCTTTCTTGGATTTCGACGACCGGCGAGCGCAACGATTATTTCGTCATCGAACGCTCCGGCGACGGCCAAAACTTCCGCACGTTGGCAAAAATTGACGGAAAAGGTTCGGCAGGTGAACGCCTGTATTTCAACGAGTTAGATGAAAATCCTTTGCCGGGCGACAATTTTTACCGCCTGCGTTTGATTTATGCCGACGGCAACGAAACGTACAGCGATGTTCAAATTTTGAACTTCCCCACGACTTCCCGGCTCGATATTTTCCCAAATCCGACGAGCGGCCAAGCATGGATGGATTTGAAAGATTTTACTGGAAAAAACGTGGAAATCACTTTGGTCAACCAAGTTGGGCTGGCGGTGCGTGTTTTGAAATTTGAAAATGTTTCGCAAGCACCTGAAAGTCTGGATTTGACGGATTTGCCAAATGGTTTTTACACCGCAGTTGTGGTCAGCGACGGTGTTCGCAAGGCTTCTTCTCGGTTGATTATCAGTAAGTTAGATTAATGGGAGGTCGGAATTTATTCCGACCAACTTTTGGGTCGAAATAAATTTCGACTTCCAAGGAAAATTGATTTTGGTGAATATTGAAAACACAAAAGCCGCACTGCCAGACGAAATGTTGGGCAGATGCGGCTTTTGCTTTTGAATCAATTTGTGTGAAACACACATTTTTGTTTGAAAAATTTTGTCTCCAAATCAAAACTTAAGTAGTTGAAAGTAAATTTTCGAGTACTTGAAAATGCGGCAGAGCCGCTAAATATTTGTAGAAATGCAAGGGAAGTCTAAGTTGAGGTGCGGAGCACCAGAATATTTCGGTGCTCCGCACCTCTGAAAAAACCTTGTTCGATGGCTACAAATATTTAGCGGCTCTGCCGCATTTTCCAAACACTCGAAAACTTCGTATTGACTACTTAA
>JANNMS010000265.1:0-20157 GCA_031398055.1 Saprospirales bacterium
TTTTCACATAGGAAACATAGTTTTTCTTGAATAAAACTATGTTTCCTATGTGAAAACTCCTATGATTCTATGTGTTAAAAAATAGACCTTTGACCGCAAATCCGTTTTCAAAATGGCAAAAAAAGTACAACAAAATAATACGCCCGCTGCGGTTTCTCAAAAAACAACGACCGCCGCGCCGCTCGAAATCCCTGCGTTTTTTCTGAAAACCAAACTCAACGGTTGGCTGTTTTTTGTGGTCGCTTTTCTGTTGTTTTCGAATTCGTTTACCCACGATTTTGTGCTGGACGACAGTATGTTGATTTATAAAAATCGCCTCACGACGCAGGGTTTTGCAGGCATTCCGGGCATTTTTTCGAGCGACGTTTCGCTGCAAGCAACCGCTGAGCAAAACTCAGAAGACGTCGTTTCCGGTGGGCGATATCGGCCATTTTCGGTGGCGATGTTTGCAGTGATTTACCAGTTTTTTGGGGCACACCCGTTGCCTTTTCACCTCGTTTCGGTACTGCTTTTTGCTTTGACCTGTTTAGTTTTGTACCGCACGTTGCGGTTGATTTTTGAAGAAAACAATAAAAAATCGCTACTGATTTGGCTTGCCACCGCACTTTTTGTCGTCCATCCGATTCACACCGAAGTAGTAAATAATGTCAAAAGTTGCGACGAAATTTTGGCTCTCCTTTTCAGTTTGCTGGCTTTGAATTTTTCGATAAAAGCCTTCCGTCGCGAAAGTTTTGGCTGGATGGCCGGGGCGTTTTTGGCATTTTTGGCCGCCTGTTTTACAAAAGAAAACGCCGTCGTTTTTGCCGTTTTGATTCCGCTGACTTTGTGGATGGACACCAAAAAAGCCGACTCGCCCAACGCAAAAATTGGTTTTGGAAAAATCATAAAATACACTTGGCCGCTCTGGATTTCGCTCGGAATTTTCCTGATTGTTCGCGGCGCGGTGGTCGGCTGGACGGTCAGTGCGCCAAAATTGAACTTGATAAATAATGCTTTTGTAAAAATTGATCAGGGGAAATGGGTGTTTTTCACCGCTGCCGAAAAATGGGCAACCATCATTTTTACCCTCGGAAAATATTTGTTGCTCCACGTTTTTCCGCACCCGCTTTCCCACGATTATTACCCGCGAGCGATTGCGATTCAAAATTTTTCGTCGCCCGCAGTTTTGGCGAGTTTGGCGGCCAATGTTTTTCTCTTTTTTTACGGGGTCGTTGGTTTTTTGCGGGGCAAAATGACGGCGGTTCGGTACGGCATTTTTTGGTATTTTTTCACGCTTTTTTTGGTTTCGAATATTCCCGTTTCCATCGGCACGAACATGGCGGAGCGGTTTGTTTTCATGCCTTCGGTGGGCGCGTGTTTGGCTTTGGCGAGTTTGCTGGTGGTTGGAATTTCACTAAAACCAGCGTGGATGAAATACTTTTTGACATTTTTTGGCATCGTTTGCCTGCTTTTCGTCGGAAAAACTTTTTCCAGAAATGGCGATTACGCCAACAACAAACGATTGGTGATGACCGATATAAAAGTTGCGGCCAACAGCGCGAAAATCCAAAACGCGCTGGGCAACATCCTTTTAAAAGAATCCATGAATGAAACCAACGACTTCAAAAAACAAGCGATTTTGTACGATGCGATTCAAAAATTAGACCGTGCCATCGAAATCTACCCGACGTATTCGGAAGCGTTTTTTGCACGCGGCTCGGCCAATTTTTTGTTGAAAAAAACGCGGGACGCGCTCGCTGATTTTGAAAAAAGCCTCACGTACACGCCCGGCAGACCGGAAGTTTTGAACAATTACGCGGTCGCACTTTTGCAAGCGGCAAAGGAAACGATTGCAAAAAAGGACAATCCGGCGTTGGCTTTGGCCTATTTGGAACGCGGCGAATTGATTGCTCCGAACAATTCTGAAATGATGATGACAAAGGCGGTTGCCCAAATTCAGGCGGGGAACAGGCCGGAAGCAATTTTGATTTTGAACAAAATTTTGATTCTCGACCCTGAAAATCAACAGGTTAGGAAAATTTTAGCGGAAATAACAAAGTAAAATTTCAAGTCCGATGACACATATTTTTTTTCAAAAAATCCCCTTTTTCATTGCCATTTTCCTGTTTTTAATCTCCGCGTGCGGCGACGAAAAAACCACGAGCAGTTCAAAAATGGACACTGTCGAACCCACTTTGACAGCCACGAACCCGATTTTGGATTTGCTTCCGGCATCGAAAACGGGCATTGATTTTCAAAATCAAATCATCGAATCTTACGAAAACAACATCACCACCAATATAAATATGTACAACGGCGGCGGGATGGCCGTCGCGGACATCAATAATGATGGGTTGCAGGACATTTATTTTATCAGTTCGAGCGGCAAAAACCGGATGTATTTGAACGAGGGCGGGATGAAATTTAAAGACATCACCGACGCGGCTGGGCTGGGTTCGGAAGGCGGTTTTGAAACTTCGGTGACCGCGGTTGACCTGAACGCCGATGGTTTTCTGGATTTTTACATCTGCCGGGCGGGCGTCGAGCACAACGAGCAGCGCAAAAACAAACTATTTATCAACAACCAAAATTTGACGTTTTCCGAAAAATCTGCGGAGTACGGTTTGGAAGACGGCGCGGCTTGCACGGGCGCGAATTTTTTTGACATGGACAACGACGGCGACCTCGATTGCTACATCCTGCACTACCCGACCCAAGAAATTTATACCAACAAAATCGAGGCAAAACTCGCGCCCGACGGCAAAACTTACATCCCGCAACTTTTCCCAAAAGTGCCCGAGGACAGCCACAAAATGATGCGGAACGATGGCGGAAAATTTGTGGACATTTCCGAAAAATCAGGGATTTGGAACTTGGCCTACGGCTTGTCGGTGTCCGTGACTGATTTTAACCACGACGGATTTACCGATATTTATGTTGGCAATGATTTTATTCAGCCAGATTTACTTTACATAAATAATAGAAATGGCACATTTACAAATCGGCTGCCCGAATATTTTACCCACACTTCGCAGCACACGATGGGCACAGATTTGACCGATTTTGACAACGATGGATTCGTGGATTTGTACGCCGTCGACATGCTCGCGGCCAACAACGCCCGACGGAAAAGTTTCATGGCAACCAACACTTTGGCAAAATATACCTCGCAAGTGCAGCACGGATATTTTGAACCCGTCGTGCAAAATGTCTTGCAGCGGAACAACGGAAACGGCACTTTTTCGGACATCGGTTGCATCGCTGGCGTTTACCAAACGGACTGGTCGTGGAGCGGTTTGATTGCCGATTTTAACAACGACGGCTTGCGCGACATCCACGTAACAAACGGTTACCGCCGCGAAGTGACCAACCGGGATTTTATTGATTTCACGTTGCCGGAGATTCAGAAAAAATCTGCGGGCAAACGGCTGCGCGATATTTATCCAAATTTTCATGACTTTTTGGACCTCGTGCCGAGTTTCAAAGTGCGGAATTTCATGTTTGGAAATCAAGGCAACTGGCAATTTTCCGATGAATCGGGCAAGTGGATGACGATGCCCGCGTCGTGGTCGTGCGGTTCGAGTTGGGCGGATTTGGACAACGATGGCGACCTCGATTTGGCCGTGAACAACCTCGAAGAACCTGCTTTTATTTATGAAAATAAAACGGCGGGCACGGCTGGCGCGAATTATTTGCAGGTAAAATTGAAAGGCAGCAGCCAAAATCTATTTGCCGTCGGTGCTTCGGTCATGATTTTTTATGAAAATGGAAAGCAGCAGTACGCTGAAAATTTCCCGACGCGCGGCATTTTTTCGTCGGTCGAACACCTCGTTCATTTTGGTTTGGGCAGTGTCGGGCAGGTGCAAAAATTGGTGGTTCGCTGGCCGGACGGAAAGGCGCAAACCCTTGAAAATGTGGCAGTTAACCAGCGTTTGACCCTCGAACAAAAAAATGGGACGGGCTACGTCGCAGCACTTTTGCCGCCGTCGGCCAACCCAATTTTTACGGAAAAAACGGCTGGTTCGGGTCTCGAAAGTTTTTTGCACGAGGAAGACGAGTTTTTGGATTTTGAAAAATTTTTCCTGAACCCCTGGAAAGTCACCGAACTCGGCCCGCTTTTGACAAAAGGCGATGTGAACGGCGACGGGCTCGAAGATTTTTTTGTGGGAAATACTTTTGACAAACCTGCGGCGATTTTTGTGCAATCGGCGGGCGGCAAATTTGCCCGGACAAATCAGGCATTTTTGGAATCTGAAAAAATTTACGAAGACCACGGCGGTTTGTTTTTTGATGCCGATGGCGATAAAGACCAAGACCTTTTTGTGATTTCGGGCGGTGCGGAGGCCGTTTCGCCGTTGGCTTGGTCACCGCGACTTTATTTGAACGACGGAAAAGGCAATTTTTCAAAAAGCCAACTGCCGCTGCCGCAAATTGACGACGTCGCGCTGCGTGCCGATGCCCACGATTTTGACGGCGACGGCGACCTCGATTTGTTTATCGGTGGTCGGGTGACGCCCGGAAAATGGCCGCTCACGCCAAAAAGCCGCATTTTCAGAAATGAAGGAAAAGGGCGTTTTTTGGATGTTTCGGCGGGAGTCGGGGGTGATTTTTCGAGTTGCGGGATGGTTACGGATTTGAAATGGGTCAATTTGGACAGCGACCCGGCTCTCGAATTGGTGGTCGTGGGCGAGTGGATGCCCGTTTCGATTTTCAAATTTCAGGGCGGAAAAATGACGAATGTCACCGCCAATTTTGGCCTCGAAAAATCAAACGGCCTGTGGTTTCGCTTGCTCGCCGCCGACCTCGACGGCGACGGCGACACCGATTTGGCGACCGGAAATATGGGTTTGAACACGCGATATGTGGCCGGTGCCGACTCGCCGATGCGTTGTTTTGCCAAAGATTTTGACAAAAACGGCTCGCTCGACCCGCTGATGGCCTATTTTGAAAATGGAAAAATGTGGCCATTCGCCCAAAAAGATGTGCTCGTCAAACAAATGCCGATTTTGAAAAAGAAGTTTTTGTTCGCCAAAGATTACAGCATGGCGACGGTTGACCAAATTTTTACGCAGCCAGAACTGGACGAGGCACTCAATTTATTTGTTTACAATTTGGCGAGCGGTTGGTGGGAAAACCAAAATGGGAAATTTGTTTTTCACCAATTTCCAAATCAAGCCCAAACTTTTCCGATGCAAGGAATTTTGGCAGACGATTTTACCGGCGACGGAAAAATCGACCTCGTTTTGGCCGGCAACAAATATGGAATGGAAGTCGAAACGAACCGCTGTGATTCGGGCATCGGGACGCTGCTTTCGGGCGACGGTCTCGCCTCAGGCGAGAGTGGTTTTTCGTGGATTGACAATCGGCAATCGGGTTTTTGGGCGCGGAACGAGGTGCGGGATTTGATGCAAATTGGGCGCGGCGGGCAGGCGAAAATTGTCGTTTCGGCGAACCACGACCGACTTAAAATTTTTGGAAAAAAGTGAAAATCGTAATTATTTCCCCAGCAAATCCACTGCGTGGCGGCATCGCCGCATCCTCCGAACGGCTTGCACTGGAAATGCAAACCATTGGCCACGAGGTAGTTATCTTTTCTTTTTCGTTGCAGTACCCCGAATTTTTGTTCCCCGGAAAAACTCAATTCACCACCGACCCTGCCCCACCCGACCTCGATATCCGTGCGAAAATTAACTCGATAAATCCGTTCAATTGGGTTTGGGTGGCTCGAAAAATCGTCCGCGAACGGCCTGACCGCATCGTTTGCCGGTTTTGGTTGCCGTTTCTCGCGCCGTGTTTGGGCAGCATTTTGAGGTTGGTAAAATTATTTTCTGGAAAAAAAATCCACCGCACGGCTTTGGTTGACAACATCGTTCCGCACGAAAAACGGTTTGGCGACCGCTGGTTTGCCCGATTTTTTGTGCGGAGCTGCGATGATTTTGTGGTGATGTCGAAGTCGGTTGGCGAGGAAATTTTACAATTTACTGGAAATAAAAAACGGAACGTTCGATTTTCGCCGCACCCGATTTACGATAATTACGGGGTTCCGGTTGAAAATCAGGCGGCTCGGCGGTTTTTGAATTTGCCGGAAAACGCGCCACTCGTTTTGTTTTTTGGATTTATTCGAGCGTACAAAGGTTTGGATTTGCTGCTGCTGGCACTGGGAAAAGACATTTTGAGAAAGAAAAAAATCCACGTCGTGGTGGCTGGCGAGTGCTATGAAAATTGGGAAATTTATCGCCAAATCATTGAAAACGAACAACTTACGGAGCGCGTTCATATTTTCACCGATTTTATTCCTGCGGAAAATGTTCGGTATTTTTTCTCCGCCGCCGACCTCGTCGTGCAGCCATACCGCTCGGCCACGCAAAGTGGAATTTCCCAAATTGCTTATCATTTTGAAAAACCGATGGTCGTGACGAACGTCGGCGGGCTGCCGGAAATCGTGACAGACGGAAAATCAGGGTACGTCGTCGAGCCGACGCCGGATGCGATTGCCGGGGCGATTTTTGATTTTTTTGAAAATGACCGGGCAGAAGAATTGTCGCGGGGCGTGGCGGTGGAAAAGGAGCGGTTTTCGTGGGAGAATCTGACGGAAGTCATTTTAAAAATTTAAAAAAATAAAAAACAATTCATTCCTTTGGCCGTGAAATTTCAAACAATTGACTGCGACAACCACTTCAACCGTTTACTATGAAAAATACTGCCCGCCCGCCGCGCGCCCAAAAAAGGAAGCCATTTCCATTTGACATTGAAGAATTTATCAATCATCCGCACGATAAATTTGTCAAATTTTTTCTCAGCCACAAAGTCGTGGTGGCGAATTTGCTGCGGTATGCTTTGGATAAAAAGTTGCTGAAACAACTCAATTTGCGGAGTTTGAAGCCGTCGAAAGATTCCGCGATTGATGATGTTTTGCGCGAACATTTCAGCGACATCATTTATCAAATCAATTTTCGGGCGCAAAAAATCCTTGATTTGGCTTTGATTGTCGAGCACAAAAGTGAAAAACCGGAGTTCCCGGTGTCGCTCCAACTGCTTCGGTACAAACTGAACAAGTACGAAATGGACTTCCGGCAGCAGAAAAAACTGACGCCGACTTTGGCAATCGTGCTTTATCACGGCAGTGCGGATTGGAAAAAAGAGACGCTTGTTTCGCTTTTTCCTGATTTGCCGGATGATTTCAAACCAATGGTTCCCAATTTTGAGTTCATTTTCATCAACGTCAGCGAATTGGCCGACGAAACCATCCTTGCCATCAAAGAATCTATTTTGCCTAACTTTTTCCTGACTTTGAAACATGGCCGAAATGCCAATCAGGTTCGGAAACTTTTTCAAAAAATGGTTACTTTTGCTGAGGGTTTTGACCGGATCGAATTGATTCGGACGCTGGCCAAAGTGATTGTTTTTTATCTTTCAAAAATTTCTACCATCACCAAAACTGAATTTAAAGAAATGACTACTGCACTTCCAATTCCAGATGCTTCCAAAAAACAATTGTCTGCTTTTGAAGAAACTTATTATGAAGGACGGGCGGATGGCGAAAAAAGAGGCGAAAAAAGAGGCGAAAAAAGAGGTGAAAAAAGAGGTGAAATGAAAGCAAAAGAGGAGATGCTTTTAAATTTCATGAAAACTTCGCCGGATTGGACGGATGCAAAAATTGCAAAAACTTTCAAATTGGATTTGCAATTTGTCCAAATGGTTCGAGCCAAAATGACCCAAAAAATTGTCCGTTCCCAAAAAGCAACGGCATGAATTTTAGGAAGTGATTGTTTTTTATCTTTCAAAAATTTCTACCATCACCAAAACTGAATTTAAAGAAATGACTGCTGCACTTCCAATTCCAGATGCTTCCAAAAAACAGTTGTCTGCTTTTGAAGAAACTTATTATGAAGGACGGGCGGATGGCGAGAAAAGGGGTGAACTTCAAGCCAAAGAAAGGATGATTTTGATTTTCATGAAAAAGTTTCCCGATTGGTCGGATGCCCAAATTGCAAAAACGTTTGGGGTGGAATTGAAATTTGTCCAAATGGTTCGAGCAAAATTGACCAAAAAAACTTCCCGACCGAAAAAACAAACTGCCTAAATGACAAAAAAAAAGCGGGAGTGAAAATCAATTCACTCCCGCTTTTTTTTGTCATTTTTCCAAAAAATAAACCTTTTCCAAAACCTCCCGGATGCTTCCGTAAACTTTCAACCCGTCGTCTGCCAGCCATTTTTTCGGCTCGACCCACCCGATTTCTTCGATGTCTTCTTCGGTCTGCGGGACGAGTTCGGTGTCGGTCGTTTGCATTTTGAACCACCATGTTTTTTTCAAAATCCGCTCCTTTTTTTGTCGGTAAGTATGCCAAGTGTGGTCAATAAAATCGCCCAAAATCACATTTTTCAGCCCCGTTTCTTCTTGCACTTCGCGGACAGCGGCCTGTTCGGGCGTTTCTCCGGCGTCAATTTTGCCTTTCGGCAAATCCCAAAAATCGCGGCGGAAAAAGACGAGCAACTCGTTTTTTTCATTTTCAACCACGCCGCCCGCCGCTTCCAGCATTTTAAAACAGGCCTGAAAATCGGCCCATAAATTTTCAACATCGTCCGCCCAAATCACGACGGCGTTCATTTTGGTGTTGTTTTCGAGCAGGTCGCAGAAATTTTTGAGGTACCGATTTTTTCCGGGGTAAAAATTGACCAAAGTTTTGCGGTCGGGCTGGATGCCCAAATCTGCAACGCCCTCGCGAGAAGTTAGAAAAACGGGTGTGCCGTTTACATAGATTTTATACTTTTGCCGACTCATTTTTTTTGATATTTTGATATTGAGATATGGAGATATTTTTGGCACAAATATCTCAATATCCCGGTGTCTCAATCTCTCAATAACTAAATACCCCATTATCTCAATATTTCAATGTCAAATTCATTTGAAGTTGCGCGGCTCTTGCTCGAAATCCGGGCGGTGAAATTGGAACCAAACAACCCTTTTACTTGGGCTTCGGGGATTCAATCGCCCATTTATTGCGACAACCGGGTTTCACTTTCGTACCCGTCGGTTCGAAATTTTTTAAAAAAATGCCTGGCCGAAGCGGCTACCGATTTTGGAAAAATCGACGCGATTGCTGGCGTGGCGACCGCCGGAATTCCGCACGGTGCGCTGTTGGCCGATGTTTTGCAATTGCCGTTTGCCTACGTTCGGAGCAGTGCGAAAGATCACGGGCGCAAAAATTTGATCGAGGGTGAAATCGCAGCCGGTTCGCGGGTTTTGGTCATCGAAGATTTGATCAGCACGGGCGGAAGTTGTTTGAAAGCGGTCGAATCTTTGCGCGAGGCAGGTTGCGAGGTGGCGGGCGTTTTGGCCATTTTTCAATATGGTTTTCAAAAAGCAGCGGATGCTTTTTTGGAAAAAAATATCCCTTTTGAAACGCTCACCGATTTCGAAACACTGATTAAAGTGGCTTCCGAAATTGGATATGTCAATCATTCAGACCTCCAAACTTTGGAAAAATGGCGCGAAAACCCGGAAGGTTGGGGCGCATTATATTGTTGATTGGTTATTGGTTATTGGTTACTGGTTATTTGGACTAGCCGCCGATAACCCAAACCAATAACCTGTAACCAATAACTAATAACAAATTTCAATGCAGGTAATCACACCCGACTCGGAAAAATTTTTACGAAAATATCTCAATAATTTCAGCCCCACCGGTCACGAATGGACGGGTCAAAAATTGTGGCTAAACTATCTCGAACCGTATATTGATGAATGGAAACTGGACAATTACGGCACGGCGTATGGCATTATCAATCCTGGACAGGATTTTAAAGTGGTCATCGAAGGACACGCCGACGAGATATCGTGGTTTGTAAATTTGATTACCGATGACGGTTTTATCCACGTCATCCGAAACGGCGGCAGCGACCACGTCATCGCCCCGGCTAAACGGGTTTTCATCCATTTGCGAAAAGGCGGGCGCGTCGAGGGCGTTTTTGGCTGGCCTGCGATCCACACTCGGACGGACAAGGATGCGAACGTGCATCCGAATTTGGAAAATATCACGATTGACGTCGGTGCAAAAGACAAAGAAGAGGTGTTGAAAATGGGCATCCACGTCGGTTGCGTGGTGACTTTTCAGGATGAATTTCATATTTTGAACGACCGTTTTTACACCGGGCGAGCATTGGACAATCGGATTGGTGGGTTTTGCATCGCCGAAGTCGCGCGACTTTTGAAGGAAAACAATGTGAAATTGCCGTTCACTTTGTACGTCGTCAACTCGGTGCAAGAAGAAGTGGGGCTGCGCGGCGCGCAAATGGTTACCGAAACCATCCGCCCGAACGTGGCCATCGTCACCGACGTGACCCACGACACGCACACGCCTTTGATTAATATGAAAAAACATGGCGACGTGCGCTGCGGCAATGGCCCGACGGTGACTTACGCCCCGGCTGTCCACAATCGGTTGCTGGATTTGGTTATCGAAACTGCAGAAGCGAAGGAAATTCCTTTTCAACGTGAAGCCGCGTCGCGGGTGACGGGCACGGATACCGATGCTTTTGCCTATTCAAATGGCGGCGTGCCGTCGGTTTTGATTTCACTGCCGCTTCGATATATGCACACGACGGTCGAAATGGCGCACAAAGACGACGTGAACAACGTGATTCGCTTGATTTATGAAAGTTTGCAAAAAATCGAGGCCAACCACGAATTTCGATATTTTAAAAAAATCTAATTTTTTTAACGATGAACGATGAACTATAAACGATAAACTTTTGAAAAAGTGACCGTTCATAGTTCATAGTTCATAGTTCATAGTTCATAGTTATAATGAAATACGCCGCCTGCTGCGTCTCCATCGCTCCGGTTCGAGCACAGAATTCGGACAAAAGCGAGATGGTTACCCAACTTTTGTTCGGGGAAACCTGCCAGGTCACCGAGGTTTCGGGGACTTGGCGCAACGTCGTGTGCGCGTGGGATGGCTACATCGGTTGGGTTGATGTGAAACAATTGGTAGAAATCACGCCGTCGGAGTTTTCAAAATATTCAAAACACGCGGCGGTGAGTCTGTCTTTGGTCGAAGGTTTGATGGCTGCCGACCATTTTATCCCGCTGACAATGGGCGCGTCGTTGCCCGAATTTGATGGTTTGCGTTGTCGTTTGGCAGAAAAAACTTTCCAATTTTCAGGCCCAGTCATCACGCCGGGACAAAAAATGCCCACCGCAGATTGGGTGATTCGGATTGCTCGGCGGTATTTGCACGCGCCGTATTTGTGGGGAGGCCGCTCGCCGTTTGGTATTGATTGTTCCGGTTTGACACAGATGGTTTTCAAAATTGCAGGCATTCACCTGCTCCGCGATGCCTCGCAGCAAGTTTCGCAGGGCGAAACGGTGGATTTTTTGGAAGAAAGCCAGCCGGGAGATTTGGCATTTTTTGATAGCGGGAAAGGGCAAATTTCGCACGTCGGAATTTTGATGCCGGATTCAAAAATCATCCACGCTTCCGGCAAAGTACGGTTGGACAAAGTGGATCATTTTGGAATTTTTAATGAAGAACTGGGCAAATATTCCCACCAACTTCGGGTAGTGAAACGGTTGCTACCGAAATTCGAACCGGAGCCGATTTCCCAAAAACCGGAAGATGAACAGGCGGAAAATTTGGTTTCGCAGGCAGAGTTGGTGTTTTAAAATTTCAAAAAAAAATCCAGTGGACAGTCCCACTGGATTTTTTTATCAATGCTTGCACGGCCCTTTTTCCCATTTCAAAACACCTTTCTTCTTCGCTTCGCAGGAATTTGAATAATCAATTCCGTCGCAGCCGCAGACCGGGTCAAAAAGATCGGGGCACATCAAACGATCATTGGCTTTTGCAGGATCGAAGCAGTCTTTTCCAACATTGGTTTTTGGTGTCGGGACTGGCACTGGTTTTTCACCGGGCGGAGGAGTGGGGTTTTGAGGTTTGGGAATGTTTTGGTCATTTTTGGGCGGGGTGTCTTTTCGGATGATTCCGCCGGTTTCATCTTTGGTTTGAGTGGGTTTTTCCTCAAATTTTGGAACCGACTGGTTGCCCTGCGGCGGCTCGTTTTTATTGGCATTTTTGGAAGAATCGCAACACGACATGGCGGCAGCGAAAACCAAAACAGCGGCAAATTGAACGAAGATTTTCATTTTCATAAAAAATTTTAAGGTGAAAAAACTTGAATTGGTGTTCAAATAGAAAAACGAAGAGCCTGCACAAAATCGTGCAGACTCTCCGTTTTTGGGCTGATTTTGAAGTTAATTTGGATTGAAAATGTTGAAAAATAAACCCAATCAACTTTATCAATCAATTAATCTTTGTCTGGTTGGGCACCGACTGGATTTGCGTCGTTCAATTTGCCTTCCTGAATTTTTACATTTTTAGGAGGAGCGACTTCGGTAAAGATTTTTTCCGGTCCGTTTTTCATCACCGGAACAAAACCCAAATATTTTTGAGCCACTTTTGCTTTGCCCGGCTCACCAAAATCACCGTCTGGCGTGACCGAAGTTTGGAAAACGTAGACCGGTTGGATGTAACCATCGTTGCTGTCGAAGTAGGCCATTTTCACATTTTCAAGTTTGAACTGCGCTTTTGGCCCCCAATCGCTTTTGATACGGGTCGAGATTTGGTCGCGTGCTTCCTTTTCGCCACGCAATTCATCCTGTTTCAAGGCCACTTTTCCTTGCGGAGCAGCGGTGTCAAGTTCTTTCCAGCGATGAATCAAACCTTGGAATTCTTGCTGGTGGCCGATGTTCACCACGATTTTTGAACCGGGGCCAACGACTGGCAAGCCGTCAATTTCGCGGGAAAAAGTCACCGTGCGCATTTTGTCAATAATTGCTTTTGTTTCTGCTTTTGTGGCTTTCAAGCCACCGATGTGCGCCAATTTCATTTCACTTTGATTCCCGGGCATCAAATTATTATCGGTCAATAATTTGCGGGCGACTTTTTCAGCATTGTCCATCGGCGGCAATTGCGGTTTGAAATCACCTTCATATTTTTTCAAACTGCGGCTGAAACGAATCGAGCCTTGAACATCCTGCTCGAAAAGTTCGGACGGGTCGTCGTTTTTTTGAGCAACGCCCATGACGCCTTCACCTTTTTCAACTTTGATATCCGACAAGCCTGCGAGTTTGGAGGCTTGGATTTTCAAAGTGGCTTCGGTCATCAATTGTGGCGTTTGGGATTTGTACAAAAACACAGGTGGCCCCATGTATTTGTCCATTGGTTGGGTTTTGAAGGATTGTGAGGCAAAAAAAGTGGCTGCCACGGCCAAAACGAGGAAGAATGAAATATTCTTAAACGATTTCATTATTTTATATTTAAAAATTATCAAAAGAATGGTGAGATTTGGTTTTGGAGTTTTTCAAAAAACTCAATACTGGTACCAATTCCAGAGGTTCGTGAATCCATACGGGTCGGGATATTCCGACGAACTGAGGCGATCATATTGGGTCGTTGAGTACCAAAGTGCGCTGGCATAACCCGGATAATCGTCGCCGTACCACCAAGAACGCTCCTCGTTCACGGCATCGAACCAAGCGTACCAAACGCAGTGGTTGTTTTTCAACTTGTTCGCAAAATTGTTGGAAATGCCGTTGTCAGAATAACTGACCGTGCGGTAGCCGATAATTTGGTGCGTCCCTTTGAGGCAGCGACCCCAATTTGACCACCAATTGCTTTGTTCCAAAGCACTCGGAACGACAGAGCAGGATTGGAAAATGATAAATTCCTGATCCCAATCTCCCCAACCGTTGTTGGTGGGCATTTGGGTCGGGAAATAAATACCGACGCTGGGGCTTTGCTGGGTTTGAAAATAGTTTTGATTGCCGTGACCAGAAACGTAGGCGAGATCGACATAATCAACATACGAATTGTTGCTGCTCGAAAACATATACGGCCCGGGGTAATAATATTGGGTATACTTCCACGGGACACCTCCAACATACTGTGTATTTTGGAAAACCTTGATAAAATTCCACACATTGGTGACAAAACGGGACTCGGCATTGGCAGCGTAGCCACCGATGTCGCGGGAAAACAAGTTGCTGGTGGAGCCGACCAGCACAAGCAAGAAGACAAACGAACGAAATTTCGTACTCATTTGGTAAATAGTTAAGAGTGAAAAAAAAATGTGTAAATCGGATTCGGGGACAGATTCAAGGCTTGATTTTACTTGATTCAAAACCGTTACCCGACATTTGCTTTTTTTTAGGAAAAGAATTTATTTCACCACTTAACTTATTGATTTTCAACAAGATGAAAAGTATCGTAGTTTATTGCGGAGCCAATACTGGCAACCAGCCTGTTTTTGCGGATCAAGCCCGATTGCTCGGAAAAACATTGGCGGAACGAAAAATCAGGATCGTTTACGGCGGAGGCAGCGTCGGCTTAATGGGCGTTTTGGCAACCGAAGCACTCCAAAATGGCGGAAAAATCACGGGCATCATCACCCACCAACTCCGCGATCTCGAACTCGCCCACGCTGGCGTGGAAGAAATGTTTTCAGTGGAAACGATGAGCGAACGCCGCGTTTTGCTCCTCGAAAATACCGATGGCGTCATCACAATGCCTGGCGGCTACGGTTCGATGGATGAACTTTTTGAGGCACTAACCCTCGCCCAATTGCATCAATATCAAAAGCCGATTGGCCTGTTAAATGTCGAAGGATATTACAATCCAATGCTTGCGATGCTCGACAACATGGTGAAATTTGGTTTTTTAAAACCACAAAATCGGCTGCTGTGCCTCGATGCCCCGACCATTCCCGAGCTTTTGGAAAAAATGGAAAATTATCGGTACGACCCCATCCAAAAATGGGTTTAATGCAGGCCGGAATAAATTCCGGCCTCCATTAAACCCGTATATTTTCCCAAATAGAAGTTTAGAGACAGCAAATTTGGCGGTTCAATACGCATTTGCATACTTTTGACAGGTCAAACGCAATCCTGACCTGCCAAATATTTGCCAAATTCTATCACCACGTTCATCCAAACCACTCCATGCCAACTCCCTTTTTTGCGTTGAAGTTGCGTCTTTTTGGGCTTTTTTGCTTCTGGGCATTGTCCTTTGGACAATCTTTTGCCGCCGGCCAGACTGATTTTAAAGCGACCGGATTTCCACCGTCAGGATGCGTGGACACTATCTTGGTGAGCGTCTCGCCAGTCACCTGCAATGGTTTGCGCGACGGTGCTTTTCGGGTGATTTTGGTGGAGGGCGGGCAGTCGCCGTATCAATTTTCAATTGACAACCTGAATTTTTCAACCAATCCAGTGTTCGATCGGCTGTGGGCGGGCAATTATATTTTGTGGGTGCGCGACGACACGGGTTGTCTTTTTAAAAATGAAATCAACATCCCCGAACCCGTGCTTTTGGAAGCGAAACTGAACACATCAAAAACAAAGGTCAAAGCAGGCGAATTTTTTACTTTGGATGTCGATGTCGAACCCTTCGGGCAGGAAATCGTGGCAGTAAATTGGCGGCCACCCACTTTATTTGATGTCCAAAATGTTTATGTCCAAAACATATCGATTAGTGAAACGACCACTTTTGCCGTCGAAATCATCAACACAGGCGGTTGCGTTGCCCGCGACCATTTGACGGTCGAGGTTGAAAAAACGGATGTTTTTATCCCAAATATTTTCAAACCGGGCAGCAATCAGGACAGTTATTTTACGGTTTTTGCTGGCGAGGGTGTGAAAATTGTGAAATCACTTTCGGTTTACAATCGTTGGGGAACAAAGGTTTTTGAAAACACAAATTTCCCGGCAAACGACCCTTTCAAAGGTTGGAATGGAAAATGGAATGGGAAAACTGCCGCACCGGGCGTGTATTTGTGGGTTGCAGAAATTGAGCAACTCGATGGAAAAATCAGAAATGAAAAAGGCGATTTGACGCTCGTTTTGGACGCAAAATGAATTAAAATTATTCAACCTCGGGCGCAAGTTCCACTTTCAAACCATCCAAATCGTTGTGCAATTTGATCTGACAACCGAGCCGACTGTTTGTTTTTACAAAAAAAGCGGAATCCAACATCGCCAATTCGTCGTCGGTCGGTTGGTGAAGTTCGTGGTTTGAAAGCACATAAACTTGACAACTTGCACACAAAGCCATCCCACCGCAAGTTCCGAGCACCGGAAGTTCGTAACTTTTGCAAAGTTCCATCAAATTCATGTTCATGTCGGTCGG
The DNA here is from genome assembly GCA_031398055.1 of Saprospirales bacterium. Lineage (GTDB taxonomy): Bacteria > Bacteroidota > Bacteroidia > Chitinophagales > Saprospiraceae > M3007. Next base: position 16,164 of record JANNMS010000265.1, read on the forward strand.
TGCTTCGAGCGAGTGCTCGAAACCTTCGCGGTCGATGATGTTGATAAAAATGGTGTTTTCCATAAAGTAACTCCAACCTCCAGGTTGGAGAAATTTTGCCGTTACCCAACCTGGAGGTTGGGGTTACATCCCCTCAATTCCAGTGACGGTCGTGTATTTGAAAGATAATTTTTTCCCCGGATTGACAATTTTAAAAGCCGATTGGCAAGCCAAAGTCGCCTCGTGAAAACCGCACAAAATCAATTTCAATTTTCCCGGATAATTATTGATGTCGCCGATGGCAAAAATGCCTTCGACATTGGTCGAATAGTCAAAGGTATTGACCTGAATCGCCCCTTTTTCGACCGCCAAACCCCATTCTCCAATCGGCCCAAGTTTTGGCGTGAGGCCAAAAAGTGGCACAAAATGGTCGGTTTCTAATTCGATATCACCTTCCGAATCATGCCGCACGACAATGCCCGAAAGTTGCCCATTCCCTTGTAAACCAACGACTTCTGAATTGGTGAGCAGTTTAATTTTTCCTTCGTGCGCCAATTCCATGACTTTTTCGACCGAGTCCGGCGCGCCGCGAAATTCGGTCCGGCGGTGGATCAAAGTGACGTCTGGCGTCAAATCCGACAAATAAATTGTCCAGTCCAAAGCCGAATCGCCGCCGCCTGCGATGACCACTTTTTTGCCGCGGTACAGTTCCGGGTCGCGGACAAAATACTCGATTCCCCGGTCTTCAAATTTTGAAATGTTATCAATCGGCGGTTTTCGCGGCTCAAAACAACCGAGGCCGCCGGCGATAAAAATGACCGCTGCGGAGATTTCCGTGCCTCGGTGCGTGGTCAATTTCCAGCGACCGTTTTCCAGTTTTTCCAATTTTTCAGCCCGCTCCCCGAGCGTAAATTCGGGGTGGAACGGCTCAATTTGTTTCATCAGGTTTTGAACCAAATCGCCCGCCAAAACTGCTGGGCAGCCGGGGATGTCGTAAATCGGTTTTTTCGGATAGATTTCCGCGAGTTGGCCGCCGGGCATCGGCAGCGCGTCCACCAAATTGCAGCGCATTTTCAAAAGCCCTGCCTCAAAAACGGCGAACAGACCGACTGGGCCTGCGCCGATTATTAGGATATCTGTCTCTTTCATTTAACTATGAAATATGAACTATGAACTATGAACTATGAACTATGAACGATGAACTATGAACTATGAACGATGAACTATGAACTATGAACTTTTGCCAGTGGGGTTTATAGTTCATCGTTTATAGTTTATAGTTTATAGTTCATAGTTTATAGTTTATAGTTCATAGTTCATCGTTGTTTAAAATTCGCTTTTCTTTTTTCCAAAAAAGCCGCCGCGCCTTCCCGAAAATCTTCGGTCGCCGCGCAATCTTCAAAAGCCTCGACCTCTTTTTTGTAACCTTTTTCGCCGCCAAATTCAAAATATGCGTTCACCGCTTCGATGACTTTTGCGACGGCAATCGGGGCTTTTTGGGCTATTTTTTCAATAATTTCCTTTGCTTTTGCGATTTCTTCGCCGACAGGAACGACGTAATTCACCAACCCCAATTGATGTGCCTCAGCCGCGCCGATGATATCCGCCGTCATCAAAAGTTCGAGTGCTTTCGATTTTCCAATCAATTGGACGAGCCGCTGCGTGCCGCCGTAACCGGGCGTCAAACCGAGGTTGACTTCCGGCTGGCCAAATTTTGCTTTTTCCCCCGCGACCCGCAGGTGGCAGGCCATCGCCAATTCGCAGCCGCCGCCGAGCGCAAAACCATTGACCGCCGCGACGACTGGTTTTGGAAAATTTTCAATGGAAAGAAAAATGTCTTGCCCACGTTTTGCCAATTTTCCGGCGGCTTTCGAATCAAGCGATGAAAACTCGGAAATATCCGCTCCTGCGACAAATGCTTTTTCGCCTGCGCCGGTCAAAACGACACCTTTCAAACCTTCAATTTTTAGGGCGTCGATTTGGAAAAATTGTTTTAACTCGGTGAAAGTCAATGCGTTAAGTGCGTTCAATGCTTTTTCGCGGGTGATGGTGACGACTGCTATGCCGTCCTGGTTTTCGATTTTTAGAATTTCGTAAGACATGGATTTTTGATTTTTTTTAATTGTTTGGAACACGGATTTTCAGGATTGGACACGGATTTTTTTTGTAAAATGTAAAAAAATCCGTGTCCAATCTTGAAAATCCGTGTTCCATTTTATTCGTGTTCCACCGTTTCCAAAACCTCAATTTCCTGTTTTTCCCAGCGCATCATTTTGTCCAAACCATAATTTTCCAGCCGGTTGTGGTAATAAAACAGCGTCCGAAAACTACTCGAAACGATGTCGCCCGACCGCGTAAATTTCAGCGGGACAACAGTGTGATAGATGCCAAGGTTTTTGACGCCGTCCCGGATCACTTCGATGGTGGGCAATTTCATCTCCGGCGCGAGTTTGATTTTGCCCTCGGCTTCCCATTTTTTCAAAATTTCGAGCATCTGCCCGACCACGTTTTCGACCGCAGCAATTGGAAAAACAAAATCCGACGGCGGCAAACGCAAAATGCCAAAAAGGTCGAGTTTTGGGTTTTGGTGGAGCAAAATTTTGAAAACGGCGAACGCAATCAAATGGCTGGGCAGCACCACATTTTCGCGGCGAAAACGCTCCACGATTTTGTCGGCGAGCATTTTGGTGTACTCCGCTTCGCGTTGTTGGTCGGCGTTGATTTCGTTTTTTGAATTCAAAAAATATTCTTGGATGTCAAGTTCATGGCCAAAATTGTCAAAACTTTTGCCCTGCGGGTCGACAAAATTGCCCAAAACATCCATCGGCTTGCCGACGCTCAACGCAATATCGGACGAGGTCGAAAAAAAACGCCAGATAAAACGTGCCCAACTTCGGATGCTTTTTCCTTCATCTTTTAGGTAAATGTAATTTTCCTTGCCCGTGTTCCGGAGGTATTGCTCGGCCATAAATGGTGCCTCGAGCACAAAATTGTACGACAAAACGAGCGGCACGATGAACACTTTTCGCCCGTCGCCGCGCTGGCACATCGCCCGTTGCGCCTCGACGGTCGTGCCGAGCAAACCCATTTTGAGGTCGGTTTCGAGCGCACCCGAACGCGACCGCGTGCCGCCGGGAAAAAACAAGGAATTCGTGCCGCGCTGGATGCTCAAATTCGACATCGTTTTCAAAGTTTCGAGATAGACCGCGTTCTTTTTTCGGCGGTCCACGCGGTACGCCCCGAGGCGGTTCATAAAATAGGCCGCCGGGCCAAAATTGTACAAATTCAGCCCCGCGCCGTACGAAAACGAGGGCAAACCGATGATCTGGTCGAGCGCGTAACCCACCAAAATCGAATCGAGATTTGAAAAATGGGTCGGCACGACGACGACCGTGCCGTGTTTGAAAAGTTCGCGGACGGTATCGATTTCGCCCTGCACTTTCAATCGGTCGTACAAATTCCGCCTGCCGCGCAGCAATCCGCGCAAAGTTTTGCTGACCGCCGCATTTAAAAGCCGTGAAAAAAGAACGGTCAAAAACCGCTGGGCAAACCGAAAAGTCTTGATTTGAAACGTGCCGACGATTTCTTCGGAATACCGGTGCACAATTTTGTGGAGGATTTCTTCGGCAGATTTTTGAGCCTCCGGGTCGTCGTCGGATTTGTCGAGGGAGTTTTTGACGAGGCGTTTGCTGATTTTGTTCCAAAACGTGCGCTCGTTCGGCGGGTCAACTTTCCACGGCGATTCTTTTATCCGGATGCGTTCGTTGTAAATCGTTTTCATCAACATATCCGGCAGGTCTTTTCGGTGCTGCGCGAGCAGCCGGGCGACGGTGAATTCGTCAATTTCGCGGATAAAATTTTCGCGGTCTTGGCTCAATTTGTAAATCGGCCAATCCTCGATATTTTCAATAATTCTGGGGTAGGTTTCTACCTTTTGATTGTTCATTTATTTTTCAAAATTGCCTGAAACACTGTTTTTTTTTACCACAAAGGCACATAAGAAAACATAAGTTTT
>JANNMS010000004.1:0-9688 GCA_031398055.1 Saprospirales bacterium
GCACGGATTGGACACGGATTTTCACGGATTTTTTAAAGTTTAAACAAAAAAAATCCGTGAAAATCCGTGTCCAATCCTGCAAATCCGTGTCCCATCATCCCAAGTTTTAGAATCCCAAATTCACTCCAAAAATAAACGTCTTCGCCTTCGGATAAGCCCCATAATCCACGCCCGCCGTCCGGTCGGACGAGCCGCCGGTGCTGCTCACTTCCGGGTCAAAACCTTTGTATTTTGTAAAAACGTGCAGGTTTTGCCCTTGCAAATACACCCGCGCCGAACGCAGGCCGCGAATTTTTGGCAAATTGAAACCCAACTGCACATCGGCAATCCGAAGAAAAGCCCCATTTTCAATGAACTGCCCCGACGACTGAAAATACTGTTCGTTCACAATCGAGGCACGCGGATATTCGGCTTGGTCACCCGGGTTGCGCCAGCGGTTTTCGGTCGCGAGCGAGTTGTTGGCATAGATTGAAAAAATGCCGTCCTCGTTTCCGTAACCCATATTTTCGTAAGTCGAGCGAATCAAATTGTAGACTTTGTTGCCAAAAACGTAATTGCAAAAAATGTTCAAATCGAAGTTTCCGTAAGTAAAACGGTTCGTGATTCCGCCAAAATTTGGCGGCAGCGCGCGTCCCAAAATCTGCGCATCGTCCATCGAAATTTCGCCGTCGCCGTTCAAATCCGTAAAAATCGGGTCGCCAGTTTCTGGGTCAACGCCTTCATAATTCACACCCCAAAACGTGCCGACCGACTCGCCCACTTTCAAAATATGGGTAAATGAAATGTCGGAATACGCGCCCAAAAGCACATCGTCGGACGAAAGTTTGGTGATGGTATTTTTGACGTGGGAGAAATTCAGGCCGACATTCCAACTGAATTTTTTGTGATTTATCAAATACAAATTGACCAAAGCCTCAAAACCTTTGTTTTCCACCTCGCCAGAATTTCGGATAATCGTATTGAAACCCGAAGTCCCCGGCACGGCGTCCGCACTCAAAATGTCGGTTTTTGTGGACGAAAAATATTCGAGCGCACCGTTTATTTTTCCATCAAAAAGGTCAAAATCGAGACCGACGTTCGCCGATTTATTGGTCTGCCAAGTCAAATTCGGGTCGGCGATATTTTGCAAAAACAAACCGCTCGAACCGTTGTACGAACCCGGCGAATACAATGTGATATTTTGAAAATCACCAATTTCTTGGTCGCCCGTCAAACCGTAACTCACCCGAAATTTTAAATCGGAGAGCCAGTTTTTGGTATTTTCCATAAAATTTTCGCCCGAAACACGCCACGCAAAAGCCGCCGCCGGGAAATATCCAAACCGATTGTCTTTTGAAAAACGGCTCGAGCCGTCGGCGCGAACCGTGCCGGAAAACAAGTATTTATTGTCAAAACCATAATTCACGCGACCCAAAAAACTGACCAATCCGAAGTTGTTCCCGGTGCTCGCCGCGCGGGTAATCGTGGCCGCCGAACTGATATTTTCCAGTGCGCCCTGCGGAAAACCTTGGCCTTCCAAACTCGCCAAAGTGCTTTTTGAAACCTGTTCGGTCACGCCGCCGAGTACGGAAAAATTGTGTTTTCCACGTTCAACCGCGTAATTCAAAGTGTTTTCGTTCAGCCAAGTAAAATTTTCAAAAATGGCTTCCAATGCTTTTCCACCCACCGCGCTCGCGTCGGAAGTGATGGGCGATTTGAATTGGTTGTCGCGCATATTTGTAAAATCGGTGGAAAAAGAACTGCGAAACGTGAGGTTTTTCGCCAATTTGTACTCGCCGAAAACGGTGCCAATCAAGCGGTTGCTTTTGGTAAATGCCTTCAATTCACGCGCACTCAAAACCGGGTTGTCGCTCAGCCAACTCGCCTGATAATCGTAATAATTGGCATAACTGCCATCTTCATTGTAAACCGGCATCAACGGCGACGCGCCGAGGGCATTGGTAATCGTGCCCGTGTAAGTATTGTCATTAAATGAACGGCGATTGTTTGATTTTGAAACAGCGAAAGTCGTCCCGAACGACAGCCGGTCGGTGGCTTGGTGGTCGAGGTTCAACCTGAAATTATATCTTTTGTAAAAATTTTCGATGATGATGCCCTGCTGGTCAAAGAAATTTCCCGACAAATAAAACCGCGTTTTGTCCGTACCGCCGCGCGCGTTGATTTCGTAATTGGCAATCGGCGCGGCGCGGGTGACGGCCTGCAACCAATTGGTGTTCGTGCCGTCGAGTTCAAAATTTTCGAGCGGGTCATAAATTATCGCCGGGTCGAAGTCTTCGCCAAAATAATTGGGGTCGGCTTCGTACAGTTTTTGGTCGTTCGCCCGCGCCTCGTTTATCAAACCGACCATTTGTTCGGACGACATGAATTTGATTTCGCGCGCCATATTTTGAATGCCCGTTGAATAATTGATGCCAAATTGGGTCGCGCCCGCCTTGCCGCGTTTCGTGGTGACCAAAATCACGCCGTTCGCCGCCCGCGCACCGTAAATACTGGTCGCCGCCGCGTCTTTCAAAACCTCGATGCTTTCGATGTCGGCGGGGTTGATGTCGGCGATGCTGCTGACATTTTGGCCGTTGCCGACCGGGTTTCCGTCCAAATCGAATGACGTGTTGAGCGCGGAATTGCTTTCAGAAATCAGCGGCACGCCATCGACGACGTAAAGTGGGTCTTTGTTTCCACGAATTTGGACGAGCAAACCCGCGCCCGGCGTGCCGGATGGCGAGATGACGTTCAAACCAGCGATTTTGCCCTGCACTGCGTTGCCAAGATTGGCGACCGGCTGGTTTTTCAAATCCTTTTCGCCGACGCTGGCAATGGCTCCGGTGAGTTGGCTTTTTTTCTGCACGCCGTAGCCGACGACAACGACTTCGTTCAGATTGGAAAATGACGGCGACAACTCGATTTTCAAAACCGATTGGTTGCCAACTTCGATTTCTTCCGTTTTAAAACCTGTGTAACTCACCACTAAAACTGCTTTTGCTGGCAAGTTTTGGAGTGAAAATTTGCCTTCTGCATCGGTTTGCGTGCCGATGGCGGTCGCTTTCACTCGGATGGTCACGAAGGAAAGCGGGGACTGGTCGCCCGCATCGCTGACCACGCCGGAGACGGAAGTCTGGGCGGCCACGAACATCGGAAAGACGAGCGTTAGTAAAAGTAAATTAAAGATTTTCATTGAAAATTTAATGTTTTAATGCGGGGCAATTTAGCGTTACGACACATAGAAAACATAGGAGTTTTCACATAGAGGCACATAGTTTTTATGGTTTTTAATAAAAAAAACCTATGTGCCTCTATGTGAAAACTCCTATATTTTCTATGTGTCAAAATTCAAACCACTTTGCATTTTATTTTTTTAAAAAATTCATTTTGCAAGTTTCATACTGTCCCGGAGCAAACTATCCGGCACAGGTATTGCTGAACTTCCGGGGGACAATATTTTAAAAATCTGTTCCGCGGCGCGTCTGCCAGTTTCCGCACCGCCGTTCATGTAACCTTGAAAATCACTGCTGCAATGTTCACCGGCGAAAAAGACGTTGCCAATCGGTTCGATTTCCTGCCCCGAAATGGATGTCCACTGACCCGGTTTGTAACACGAATAACTGCCGCCAGAGTACGGATTGGACGACCACAAAGTGGTGCGCTGCACATTGTTATAATGACTTTTGATGCCGGGAAACGCCTGATTCATCGTGTCGAGATATTCAGCGACGAGACGGTCGGGGACGGGGCCTTTCGAACCGACCTCCGCCAAATCGAGCGAGCGTTTTCCGCCGAGAAAAATGGTGTAGCCGCCCGGCCCTCGGTTTTCCAATTGATTGTGGGTGTTGTCCCAGCCGTTGTGGATTTTTTCGTTAAAAAGATATCCGGCGGAGCGCGATTTTTTCTCGCGCCAAAAACGGCTGTCGAAACCCAAAAGCAATTTGTTGTTCATCCCGTAGCCCAATTCTTGGATGCAGGCCTTTTTTTCCGGCGTCATGCCTTCGAGGTTGAATTCGAGGTTTCGCAGCACGGAAAACGGCATGGTCATCACCACAAAATCGGCTTTCACTTCTCCCCCACCCTCAAAAACCAGCAAATAACCAGTGCCCGCATTTCGCACGGCGACGAGTTTTTTGCCCATTTGGATTTGATTTTGGAGACGATTGGTCATCGCGTTTATCAAACCGGAGTTGCCGCCCTGAATTTTAAACGCCTCGTCGCTGTCGCCAAAAATGGCAAAACCATCGGAAACATCGGTCGAAAGCATGTCGATAAAATTGAGCGCAGACTGCTCGGCGGCATCCAAACCAAACTCCGCAACGTAGGCCGCGAGGAACAAATCCTGCACCCAAGTGCTGCACCGCAAATGCTTGACATATTCTTCGAGCGAAGTTTTGTCGAGTTCCGCGCAAAATGGGGTGTCGTAATCTTCGCCACATTTTTCGAGGTCGGCGTCGATTTTTTTGCCGACGACGGCCAATTCCAACAAAATGGAACGCTCGGTGCGCAACTTGTCTTGCAACAAATAGGTCTCCGGTTTCAACTTGTTTTTTTTGATGTCGTCTTTTAAATTGTTCATTTCCAGCCCAAATTCTGCGGCGAGGGCATGCATGTCTTCGTGGTTGGTGTCCACAAATTCGCCGCCCATTTCCGTTGTCGAGCCTTTTGCAAAAAAATCGTAACCCGTGGAAATCCGTCCGCCCGATCGGTTCGAGGCTTCAAAAATTTGAGCGGTGATTCCTTTTTTTGAAAGTTGATAAGCACAATTCAAACCCGCGATGCCCGCCCCGACGATGGCCACGACTGGCTGCTTTTTCGTTTCGGCTCCGTTCAACGACCCCGGCGGTGCGGTCGGTGGCGTGGCGGCTTTTGGCTTGTCCAGGTTGCAAGCGGCGAGCGGCAGCATCGACCCCGCACCCAAAATGGCGAGTGTTTTTGCCGAATCTTTCAAAAATTTTCGGCGGCTCGGCAGGTCTGCATTTTGAAGTTGGAGGAGGGTGTCTGCGTCCAATTCGGGGTGTCGTCGGAGAATCCTTGCTGTCTGAAATTGTTTAATTAAATATTTTAAAAGTGGCGTTTTTGCACCTTTCATAAATTGTTCAGATTTAGTGATTAGTTACTGGGAAATTGGTTACTGGGAAATTGGGGAATTGGTTATTGGAAAATTGGGGAATTGGTTATTTGGAAATCCCAATAACCAATTTCCCAATAACTAATTTTCCAATAACCAATAACTAAATATTGACTCGCTGCGGCATGACCAACTTGTCCCCTTTGTAAATCAGGTTCGGATTTGCCAGCCAATCTTTGTTTGCATCATAAATATCTTTCCATTTGTTCACGTCGCCGAGCACGTTTTTGGCAATCAGCGAAAGCGTTTCGCCCTGCACCACGACGTGCACTTCTTTGCCCGGTTCGATTTCGCGGCTGACTTGGACGGCATCAGATTTCAGATATTTTTTAATCAAATCGGCGTAGCGTGGGCTTTCGCGGATTTCGCTGATGGCTTGGTTGACTTGCTCGCGAAAACACAAGTTCCCGGCGGGCATCCCGACTGAATAATTGCTGGAATTCAAGTTGAGTTTGACGATTTTGAGCGTCGGGTAACTCTCCTGGATTTCGGCAATCGCAAACGGATAGTCATAAATCACGGCATCCGCCTGGCCATTTTCGAGGCCTTTCATCCAAATCCCGCTTGCTTCGGCGGGGTCGGCTTTTGCGATGATGGTCGCTTTTGGGATGTTTTCTTTTACCCAATCGGCGGCGGTGTCGTCGCCTTCGTACACCAAAATTTTCTTGCCCGGTGCGTTCAAATCGCGGGTGTCCAGCACTTTCGAGCCACGCCCGACAATCAAACACAAACCGAAATCGAGGTACGATTCCGACCATTCCAAACTGTCGGTGTCGTCGGCGATGTAACCTGAAATGATCAGGTGCGCTTTCCGGGTTTTGACCAAATCGGGCAGGTTGTCGTACTCGTCCACGGCATACGAAACTTTGTCGATGCCAAGTTTTCCGGCCAACATTTGACCAAATTCGTACTCGAAACCTTTGCAATCAGACATTTTATCGTAATCCGAACACCAAAACATCGGCGGTGCTTCGCCTTCTTTTGCGATAATCAAACCGGCTGGATTGGCTTTGATTTCGTTCAAAATCGGGCTGGTGCAAGCGAGTCGCACGGCTTGCGAATTGTTTTCGCTGGCAGGTGCTTGCGGTTTGAAAAACATAAATAAAGACGCGAACAAACCCACCAAACCGAGCAAACCAACTGCCCACATCACCGGCGTGAATTGGCCGATGAAGGTTTTTTTCCGGGTTCTTGCCGGGCTGTCGGTGCCGATTTCGGAGCCCCAGTGGCCTTTTTCCAAAAAAAACTTGGTGCTTTTTGCGATGTCGTGTGCTGCCGGGCGGTTCGCCGGTTCGGAGTGCAGGCAACTGCGGTACAGCCAATTTAAATGGTCAGAATATTTGTCGGCGGGTAAATTCGGGATGGCAGCACCATTGTTCAGTGCCACGCCACCCTGCCCCATCCACGGGAGCATGCCGGTCGCCAATTCGTGGATGGCCACGCCGAGCGAAAAGACGTCGGATTTGGCAGTATTTATCGGGTTTTCACCAAAAAGTTCGTTCGCAGCGTAGGCAATCGAGAGCGCGGAAGCCGTTTCCTGAATTTTGGAAACCATATTTCGCCGCTCGATGGAGTTGCGGACGACCGCAAAACGGGTCTTGCTGGAAATCCCAAAATCGGAAAGTTGGTACTCGCCGCCCTCGGACACGAGGATATTGCTCGGTTTGATGTCGTTGTGCAAAATGCCTTTGTCGTGGATGTAAGCCAGCGCGCTCGAAGTTTGGTAGATAACTTTCACCAATTCTTCTTCGGTAAATGCGCGGCCTTGCACCACGGCATCTTCCAGCGAGCCGCCTTCGCAAAGCGGCATGATGACGTAGGCATAATCCGCAACTTCGCCATAATGCAACGGGCGGAGCAGATTTTGGTGTGAAAGTTTGAGGGTGTTGCGGAATTCGTTGATGTACGACGAGCGCACACCATCCGACAAACCCCCGTCGGGAGAAAGCACTTTGACGGCCACCTCGGTTTCCGTCAGGGTGTCGAGTGCTTTCCAAACCTCGGCAAAGCCGCCTTTGCCGATTTTTTTTAACAGTCGGTACCGACCGTCAAACATTTGCTGTTGTTCAAAACTTGCCATTGTTCAAAATATTAAATTATGAGTGATTGAAGATTTTGGCCGTTGTTGGCGTCCTCGCCAACAACATTTTTTTTGGTTTTTTTGAAGAAAAATGATTGTTGGCGAGGACGCCAACAACGGCATCAGGGGTGCCAACGAATCATCTTTTCACAACTCAATCAGCGGTTCGACTTCTTTCGAGCAGTCGAAAATGATTTTTTCAATTTGCTGGAAAGTGGCCTCCGGGATGCTTTTTACCTCCGCCGTGCTGTCCAATTGAATCTTTCCGTCCATCGAAACGAGGTAGCCAAATTGTTTGAGCAGACCTGAAATTTCTTGTCCGGAAGCATTGTACAAATTGACTGCTTTGTTGAAATCGGGGTTTTCGGGTTCTTTTTTATAAAGGTCTTCGATGCGTCCGCCGTAATTCGAGTAGCGGTCGTCAATCAAAAGTTTGATTCGATTCGTGAAAAATTTCTGTTCATCGAAGCCCCACGCACGTTTTTTCACTTTTGGAATTTGCTTTTTGTCCTGGTCCGATGTGTCCGATTCCGCCTCGTTGTCGTAATGAATGATGCCGACGTCTTTTACGACACCGACATTTTCGGACGGCGCGACATTTAATTTTTTACTAAAAAAGAAAGTGTTCGCCAGCAAACCCAGCACAAAAAGCGTGGCCACGCCGCTCAAAATCAAGGGCAGGGGAATGCGTTTTTGGGCAAGTGGATTTTTTAAAATGGATTTGATTTCGGGCGTTTTTGCAATTGGATTTGCTTTGGCCAGCCCATCGGTCACTTCGGCCAAAATGACGGTGATGTTGTCAAAACCGCCGTTTTCATTGGCGAGGTCGACCAGTTTTTGGCAGGTTTGGGGCACATTTTGGCCTTTTTGGGTGGTGATTTCCCACAACATTTCATCGCTGACCATGCCGCTCAACCCATCCGAACAGAGCAAAAACCGGTCGCGCGCCTGCAACGAAATGATGACCCACGAAGGCATCGGTGGGCGGAACGGGTCGCCGAGACTTTGCAAAATGATGTGGCTTTCGTGGTGCAGCCGTGCCTGTTCGGGGTTGATATTTCCTTTCAAAACCTCTTCCCAGACCGGGGAATGGTCGTCGGTCACCGGGGCGAAACCGTGCGAATCGCCATATTTTTCCACAAATTCCTGCCGCACAAAACCTTCGCGGAACAGGTAAAATCGGCTGTCGCCGCACCAAACCACGCAAACTTGATTTTGATAAACCCACGCGACGACGGCGGTCGTGCCCATGCCTGCACTGTCGGGGTACATTTTTCCGTACCGCACGATTTCGCTGTGGGCTTGCATCATCCAATTGACGAGCAAATCTTTTCGGCCTGCGTCGGTGGTCGGGGTGTGCTGGAGTGCCTCGAATTTTTGGCTGATATTTTCGATGGCAAGCCGTGCGGCCACCTCTCCGGCATTGGAACCGCCCATGCCATCGGCGACCATCAAAAGGGTGCCTTTTCCAGAAATTTGTAATTCCGCTGCCTGCGGATGTGCGGCTACTCCTTGTTTTTTAGGTTGGGAAATGATGAAATTATCTTCGTTGTTCAGGCGGATTTTTCCATCATCTATTGCAGCATAGATGTCGAGCGTCATTCGAAATATTGATTAATAAAAATTAAGTCATAAAAAGCATAGCAGTGGTGGGACACTGGGATACGTGAATATCTCAATATCGAAAAATGAAAACCTTTGGCAGTGCTCCTCGCGGAACACACCATTTTGGAGATAAAAAAAGTGGTTAAAAAAAAGCAGGGCAGCTTCTGTCGACAGCCCCGGGAGAAATTGGGAACAGTCGGCAGCAAAAAAAAAATCCGAACTTGATTAAAATGGAGCGGTAGGTAATCTTCGGAAAATTGGTTTTACATCATGATTTTCTCAACAGTGTTTTTGATAGTGTTTAGGGCAAAAAATTAGTGGTGAAAAAGTGTTGATTAGTGTTGGATAAAGTGCGATTAGTGTAGTGCAAAGTGTAATTTATCTTTAAAAGCATAACTTTTGTTGATAGGTTGCGCCTTATGAAGGTCAAAAGTAGAACAGCGTTTTCGAAACTGTCTGTCAGCCAAATGACAGAAGAACCCTCCAAGTAAATCACTTAGGCACGAAAAATCAAGGTGATGACAAGTGGCAGACAAAGCCGCTACGGCAGTGTCGTGTTGCGTTTCGAAAAATTTTTAAGTGAGGTAAACTATTGATTTTGATAGTTTTATATAATGAATCACATTCCATAAACACAACAATGCACTGGCTGGATTTTTGAAATAATGGTTTTCAATTCGTTTTGCTGCGCTTCGCCAATCCAGTGGTTTTCTGGCGAATCGTCCACGAAATCGGTAAGCAGTTCATCTTTTACCAGGTCAAACGCATTAAAATCCATTCCCGAAGGGAATCTATGTTTATAGCTCAGAGCAAGGGCATTTTCCTCAAATCCCGAAGGGATTTTATGTTTTCAGGCGCGAGTTTTTACATAAAATCCCTTCGGGATTTCTCGT
>JANNMS010000061.1:0-13052 GCA_031398055.1 Saprospirales bacterium
CAAATCCCGAAGGGATTTTATGTTTTCAGGCGCGAGTTTTTACATAAAATCCCTTCGGGATTTCTCGTGCATGTCCATTTCAATTTCTATAAACATAGATTCCCTTCGGGAATGGATTTTAATGCGTTTGACCTGAAAAATAAATGGCAGGTGGCAAATTTGAAATGTCAATTGAATTGATGCTTTTTTCCAAAAAAGACACCTCGATTTTTCGTCCTAAAAAATCATTCAAAATAAATTCAGGCTGTTGATTTGCCAAAGTTTCCCTGATTTGAATTGATATTTTTCCAGTTGTCGGATTTGGAAAAACCAAAACAGGTTGGGTCAAATCTTCATTTGGATTTTTAGAATCAACTGAAAGTACCGTTACCCAGAGGCAAAAAGTATCCATTCCAAAACCATTTCCAACAATCAAACAAACATTATAAACTCCATCTTTTAGATAAACATGTTTTGGATTTTGGTCAGTGCTTTTTGAGCCATCCCGAAAATCCCAGTGCCAAAAAGTCGGGTTTTGAACAGATGAATCCGAGAACGAGACCTGAAGTGGCATTAAAATATCGGCAACTTCCCAGGTAAAAAGAGCCATCGGCGGCAAACCCATCGGCTGACAAAGACTATGAGGTAGCGCACCTAATTTGAAATTAGGAAAATTGGACATCGTCCTCACCCCGATTCCTTTCAAAGTTAAATATTTTGGCACAAATTGTTCGTCTGCAATGGAATCGGGGCTGCTGATTCGATGCCAAAAACTTGCCCTGCTGACTGGTGAGATGTAGATTTTGTCGTCGGGAGCGAGTTGCATAAAACCAGCGGTGGTTCCGATTGTCCAAATGTCCAACAATTCGACGGTATCCAATTTTGGATTTGGCAAGGCCAAATTTGCCCGAAGCAACACATTTTGGTTGCTGCAAAAAAGAAATTGCCCAGAAGGCGAAAAGGCAGCACCGCCCCCGCCGAAAGCATTTTTAGGTGCTGCAATTTCGATTGGTTTGCTCAATTTTCCGGTGCATCGGTCAAAATCAAAAATTACTGCTCGGCAAATTCCATCAAAACGTGCCATTTTTTCGCCGTTTTTTGAAAAAACAACCGTGCCACGCCCCTTGCAATTGAAATTTGAGCCGATTGCGGAATCCGATTCTAATGAAATTCCTGTCGAATCAAACCGCCATGAAAAATACCGATTTCCAGAAAATTCGGGCATGATCAACCACCAATCATTTCCGTTGGCATGGCGTGCGGCGGCGAATGACTCAAAATCTCCACTCAAAAGCAAATTGTTTTTGCTCAAAACTGCACCTTTTCCACTGTTTAATTTCATGTCAATGACAGAAAAATAGAACCCCGTGGTTTTCAATTTTATCTGTACATCGTAATTCACGGCTTGGTGAAAAAGATAATATTTTCCATTATTTGCAGGGTCGGGCAAAACCATTGCTCCGCGCGGGCAGATGTAACCATTTTTGGGGCAAACCAAATCTCGGATTTGTCCGGGATTGAGGCCATCACCGTTGGGCATCAGGTTTCCACCTGCATCCGAAATTGAACAGCCATTTGAATAAAACAACAATTTGCCCGTGCTGTCTGCCCCAACTGCCATAGTGCTTTCAAAATTCATTTTTAAATCTACTTCATTCAAAGAAACCGCGCCACCGTTTTCAAAAGTAACCAAAGTATTGCCAAATCCGGCCACGCCCGGAAATTCAACATAGCCGACAGGCCAAATTTTGGCCTCGTTTTGTGCCACCGCAAGCACCGAAATAGCCATAAAAAGACTTATCCAACTAATTTTTTTCATTTTGATTGCTTTTGATTTTTGGTGAATATTCAAATTTTGGTTTGCCGCGCCGATTGATTTCTTCTTTAAAAAAATAATCTGGGTCGGGTTTGGTGATTGGTTGATGCGATGATTGGGAATTGGTTGGCTGGTTCTGTTTTCGTCCGAGCAGGGTCATGATTTTATAGGATTCTGATGAAATGACAGTCGGCGGGTTATATTTTGTATTTGTAAATCCCGATGGCGGTGGTTCGGCAAGTTGAATGGTATCGCAGGGTGAAGTTTCCCAAATGCCAAGCCGATAATTTGGAAAATGACAAATGGTTCGCCCATTGATTTTTGGCAAGGGTAAACCGTGCTGTGAAAAATCAGATGCCAAACCTGGCAAATCTGGGTTGTTAATCACATGGGCGGCCAAGGTTGTGCCGGAAGAAGCGACATAAATTTTGCCGTCGGGACCTAAATTAGAAAAATAGAACCCTGTTCCAAAAGGTGGCGAAGGCGAATAAAAAAAATCATAAGTTTGAAGTGTATCCAAAGACAAACCAATATCCGGTGCTTGCAAATCCAATTGCATCATTTCAAACTCTGAACTGATGTATAAAAAACGTGAATTGGGAGAAGCCGCGCACGACCAGGTATAAAATGGCGGTTGATATGGCACCAACCTCAGATTGCTCAGCAGACCGGAACATCTGTCAAAATCGAAAATCCAAAGCCCATTCCAGCCATCTGGACGGATATACATATTTCCATCGGGCGTAAAAATGGGCAACCCAATGCCTTCGTAATGTGGGAAATCAGGGCCAATTTTTTGGATAAATGGCCCAGTGATGCCTTTCGGCGAAATTAAAAAGCGATAATATTCTGGTTTTGAATATTTTGCCGTTATTAGCCACCAATCACGGCCATTGCCGTGCTTGACGATTGCATACGGTTTGACGTTAAAACTATCAATCAAAATGACATTTTTTTTGACGACGCTCCCTTGTCCTTGTTGAACATTCATGTTTATCAATGAATAGTAAAGCGGGGCAAAGGTTATTCCAGTATCTATTTTTACTCCAATATGAAATAGATAATAATGGTTTTTTAGACCCGGAGCAGGTATAGTTAACGCACCAATTGCATTTGGATACCCATATTCCGGATCGTTGTTGTCCCAAATAAAGCCTGGGTTGATTTCATTGCCATTTTGCATTAAGTTATGGTTTCTGTTTCTTATTGATATCCCATTTGTATAAAAAAGCAATTTCGCACCAGATGAATCAGAACATACTCCACAAAAAACGTCCATCGGAATGAGTCTTTGTAATGGATAAACCTCTATTGGGTTGGTTTTATATGAAATTTCTGCACCACCAAGCCTCGGGTCAGCTGACCCATTATCATATCCAAACGGCCAGAAAAAATCATGATTTTGAGCATAAGTAAGCCTTCCTGCAAAAAGCAGGCAGATAAAAAAAGGCAATTTCATAATGGAAATTAAAAATACAGCATAGCCCGAGACTGTTCAGCCTCAGCACTATGCTGTATAAAATTGAAGAATTAGTGGAGAATGGTCAGTTTATGGGTACTACGCAATTTACCGTTTGAATAATTACTTACAAAGTAAATACCGGGCAATAATCCGATGGTTGACACAAAAGTGGAATTCTCTTTATCACTTAGATTTATAATAAGCAATTCCTGTCCGGTTGTGGAAAGTATACTCAATGTCTCGTTTTCTGCCGGATTGTTTCTAACAATTGTAAACCCATCCGTTGTTGGATTTGGAAATAAGCCAAAAGAATTATTGTCAGTTCTGCTTCTATTTGATGCCGCTGGACGTTCACTTCCACACAAAACAGCATCATCAAAATCGCTTCTGCCCAATGCAAAACGAGCCAAAAGCACAGCATAACCTCCGGAATAAGCACATTCCGAGGCTATCTCAAGCAGTATTGAACGGTGGTTTTCATTTAATTTTAAGACTTCGGGTTGATTGTACATATCCAGGAAAACTTCAAGAACCGTTTTCATGTTTATTTCTGTACGCTCAACTGATTGTATATTATCTAATTGCCCAATCAAACCATCTACCTGATTTTCAAAAAAAGTGTTTTCGCCTTCGTTGATTGTTCCACCTTCTAATTGAATTATTTTAAGCAATTCGCTAAGGCTGTCCTGAATGACCATTATGTTTTTCAGTAAGTTATCATCAGTTGTAATGCTCATCTGCCGATCTGTTGCTTCCAAAAAGTCCAATAATTCAACAGTTCTGTTGTAATTCGCTTCTCGCGCAGCCGAACCGCTTGGCGTTCCTTCTCCCAAATGTGATATGCCATCATAGATTGCATACAATTTTCCCAATGCTGCTTCACTTTTTTCTTCAAAGAAAATTGCAGCGTCGCTATCCACAGGCCGGAGCGAATCATTGCCCCATAAAGTACCGTAAAGGCGGAAATTGGCATCCCATATAGTGCCTTCTTCTCCGAAAAGGGCAGGAAATTCACCGCGGAGTGTCCATTCTTCTGCTTCTGAAAATTCTCCTTTGAGGCCGCTTGGTTGAACCTCACAAATACTTTCGAAGGGGTTTTCTGTTGCGAGAGGTTGTTTATAAATAAACCAAGAATTTCCTGCTGGATAGCGCAATTGGGGCCAATAATTAGCATTAATATCTTCCAAAACCTTGACTTCAAACTGGGAAACAATTGGGAGGACAAGTAGTCCCGGATCAGATGCCGGTATATTAAAATTGGCTTCCAAAATAGAAGAATTTGATTGGGGAGACCATTGATTGCGTTTGTCTTTTTGTTTGCCGATTATCGTTCCATTTTCTAATCGCAAGTCATTTCCATGATAATAAAACCAGTTATTTTTAACTTCGGACTTATCACAAAATTGTCCGTTAAACCGCATCCCATTTTTCAGATAATAAAAATAGTTGCAATTGAAATAGTTGCTGCCGGATTGTTCTGTATTTATTCCAATAGTTTTTGTTCCGGGAGTTGCAGCACTATAATTAGTTAACCCTGTACTGTTGTTAGTCCTCAACCTAAAATACTTTGCATTTTCTAAAAAAATGCCGTTGTAAGTATAATCGTTGGAACTATGGTGCCAGTTTACCATGGTGTTGTTATCTAAATAACTTGATTTATCATCTACCTGCTTTAAACCACTGACATTTCTGAGGTGAATATCAATATGATTAAATTGACTTGAACCTGTTTTCAAATGATTTTCGAAAACATTGGAGTCAATTTTAACACGAGCAGTTTGGTTGGGTGTGATTGAACTCAAAAAAATGCCACGTCGTGGGTCAATTTCTGGTGTATTTGGATCATCAACTGGCGGTAAATTTGAATTATCGGAGAAAGTATTCCGTTTGAAATAACTTTCTGCATTTGGGAAAACATCAATCGCATGAATCCCTGCTTGTGTAAAAGCATTAAAAAAGTTGTCTGTGATGATAAATTTGTTTTGATACAATTTATTAATCGGTCGCAGGTCTATTTGCCTTTCACCACCTTCAAAACCGGCTCCGACAATTGTTGTATTAATCCCTAATGTCAAAATGGGATATTTGACATTTACAAAGTCATTTCCGTGACCACGAAAAGTCAATCTACTTGGGGTGGCATCATAATCACTGCCATAAATACCAATCCAATTGCAATTTACAAAAAATGAGTTTTCAACTGTTAGGCTGGAATTATTTGCAGTGATGATTGGCAATGGGTTTGAGGACTGATTGAAATTAATAAAATGATTATCCTCTATAATTGGAATAGAATTGCCGAACTGTTCAACGCCAACTCTAAAATGAAAAACATTATCCGCCACAATGGCTCTAACAGTGGGAAAAACTTGCTGACCTACAAGGTTTTGATAAGAACCGTCTCCAATAAAATGATTTTCAACTATTCCACGACCAAAAGGGGCAATGGTACTTGGGCTTGCGGTGTTAAGATTTCCCGCTTTAATCGAAAGAGAGTTTGCACTGAAAATATTATTAACTGCTTCGATTCGTGATTGATCCTCTAATAAAATGGCATCAATTCCTTGTTCGATATTGCTATCATGTATAACCAAAGTAGCATTTTTTACAGAAATATAATCCCACAAATTCTGACACCCATGGATGTGTGTACCTAAAATAGTGAGCGTTCCATTATTCACAATAAGTCGACACGCCGTTTTAAGGACAATTTCAGAACCGAGTGCAAAAATGTATGATTTGTCAAAAAATATTACTCCATCTACAACAATACGCTGAGGCGTATTTATTGCTTGATTTGTTGGAAGCAGTAAACCCAAATCAATCAGGTCTTGAACATGATTCATTCCAAGCAAGGCATTCGAATTGATACATTTGTAATCAGTGGAATTGGGAGAATCCAAGCAAACTGCCGGAAGATTACATTGGCCTTGAATCCGGCTGCCCGGAAAAAAAAAGGTTATCGCAATTGCCAAAACCGTCAGGATAGTAATTTGGCTGCGAAGTGCTGCGTTTAAAATAAGTCTTCACTTTGAAAAAATTTAGGATGAGAGGAATCCCGCATCGGACAACAATTGCCCGAAAAAATGGGAGATTTGTGTTTGATTAAATGGAAAGTTGCAACTCCAAAAAAAAACATAATGGCCAAAAGTAAAATTGTTTTTTATTTGTTCTTAAATAGTTTTTTCCATTAACAATTTAGCATTTTCATAATTTAGCAAAATTTAAATATTTAAGGTTCTTTGTTTTTTAATGATTAGGTATAAAAACAGGGTGTTTACCTTCGCCCCAAATCTTTGATTCTTTTCAAATTGAGAAATTTTTTACCTCTAAAACACCGCATCTCATGGCCAAATTCACCACCATCGCCGAAGTTGACCGAATCGCGGCAATGACCGACCCGATGCAACGAAATTTACAAATCACCCAGAGTTACCACGAATTGTCTTTTTTGATTTCAAAACGGATGGGCATTTGTGCAAATTGGTGCACTTTTGCCACTTGGGCATCGCGGCAGGCGGGGCAAACCATTCGAAATGAAGACCTTTTAAAAGCACTCGAAAATAATTTTGCAGCAACCCCAGCCATCGGCCAAGCAATTTATGAAATTGCAAAAAGCACTTTTGAACGCGGCGCAAAATTTGAAAAAAGCCGCATCGAAAAATTGGTGTGGGAATCGCTCGACCCAAAATCGGCGATGAATCGGGCAAGCGACGCGGTCGCACGGGGCAATCAAAAAGTTTTTGCGGAAATAGCGCGGGAATTTGCTCGGTTTTTAGAAATCTGCCAAAATGACAGCATTTTTGAGGCTGAAAATTTCGCGCGTTTTTACAATACTTTGAAACCTGGCGACCCACCCGATGGCCAACGTTTTTTGAAGCAGGCGTTCAATCGATATTATCAATCATTTTTTGAAACGGATAAAAAGAAAAAAGCCGAACAGATTTTGTTGGCAAATATTGAAATCGGTTTCCACGAACAAACCCGGCTGCAACCTGAAATCGCCGAAGCAATGGAGGCGTCGGTCGTTGACCCTAAAATTTTTAAAAAAAACCTGCTCAATTCTCTTTTTCCAAATCAAAATTGGATGGTTTCGGTGGGTTCGATTTTTCGAAATTTTTTTGATTTGCCAACGCCGCTGGATATCGCGACCGAAAAATTTGCAAGCGAGGCACGGCATCAAATCCGTTTGTTTTTGACCCGTAATTTTATGGAACTCGGTTTTCCAAAAGGTGTGCGGCTGCACCTCGGCAAAGATTTGCAGGCCAATTTTCCACGCGATTTGGAAAAATTGGCCGACCCAGATTTGGTTGATTTTTTAAAAAAATTAGACCCAACCTTCGATAATTTGAGTGAAACTGGGACGGTGGATTGGGCAAATCTCGACGATCGGTTACATTTTATTGCCGATCTTTTTCGGTGCTATCAAGAAGCACCTGATTTATTTTCGCCACCTTTGGAACCTTCAATTTAAAAAAACATGCAACTCAACATCCCAAAAACTTCCCAAAAACGAATCGTCATCGTCGGCGCAGGTTTCGCCGGTTTGACGTTGG
The DNA here is from genome assembly GCA_031398055.1 of Saprospirales bacterium. GTDB lineage: Bacteria > Bacteroidota > Bacteroidia > Chitinophagales > Saprospiraceae > M3007. The sequence goes on from JANNMS010000061.1 coordinate 7,814, forward strand.
CGCGAAAAATTTCGAAGCACAAAAATTTCCAGGTCGTGCTGGTGGACAAAAACAATTACCACCAATTCCAGCCACTTTTTTATCAAGTTGCGATAGCCGGTTTGGAACCGTCGAGCATCGTTTTTCCGCTGCGGAAGGCTTTTCAAAAATCAAAAAACGTGTTCATCCGGGTGACAAAAGTTTTGAACGTGCGCCCCGAATCGAATGAAATTGAAACCGAAATTGGCATTTTGAACTACGATTTTTTGGTCGTGGCGACGGGCGCGGACACCAATTGGTTTGGCAACGAAGTCGTTCGGGCAAATGCAATTCCGATGAAATCAGTCAGTGAAGCATTATTTATCAGAAATACACTTTTTGACGATTTCGAAAAAGCGGTAGTCGAAGGCACGGAACTTGCCCGGCAACAATTTTTGGACATCGTGATTGTCGGCGGCGGGCCGACCGGCGTCGAAGTTGCGGGCGCGCTCGGCGAGATGAAAAAACATATTTTGGCAAAAGAATACCCCGATTTTGACCCTTCGGAAATGGATATCCATTTGATGCACGGCGGCGAGCGTTTGCTAAATACGATGTCGGAACAAGCCAGCGCGAAGGCCGAACAATTTTTGAAAGACCTCAATGTGACCGTCCACATGAAAAGTCGCGTGACGAATTACGATGGCGAAACGGTGACTTGCGCCGACGGTTTTTCCATCAAATCCAAAAAAGTAATTTGGGCGGCGGGCATCGCCGGAAATGTTTTGCCGGGACTGCCGACGGCGGCTGCGGTTCGAGGCAATCGCTTGAAAGTCAACGAGTTCAATCAATTGGATGGCTCGGAAAATATTTTTATCGTCGGCGACGTGGCTTTTCAAACTGAGGAAAAATTTCCCGACGGCCACCCGCAAGTGGCGCAAGTGGCGATTCAGCAGGCCAATTTATTGGCAAAAAATCTCCCAAAGATTTCAGAAAAACAACCCGCTGTGCCTTTCAAATACCGAGATTTGGGTTCGATGGCCACCATCGGAAGGCATCGGGCGGTGGCAGATTTGCCGGGTTTCAAAATTCAGGGGGCGTTTGCGTGGTTTGTCTGGCTGTTTATCCACCTTTTTGCAATTCTCGGGATGAAAAACAAGGTGATCATTTTCATCAATTGGGTATGGAATTATTTGACTTACGACCAGAGTTTGCGGCTGGTCATCAAGCCGTGGAAACGGAATGGTTAATGGTTATTGGGGAATTGGTTATTGGTTTTGCACGAAACCAATAACCAATTCCCCAATAACCATTAACTATTTTTCAAGGCTTTCTTTCCGCTCATTTTCCCAATCCGTGTTGGCCACCACCACCAAAATCAACCCGGCGAGCACCATGAAAATTTTGAAAATAAAAGCAAAAAGCCGTCCTGGAATTTCCAAAAACGTCAAAAATGCCCATTGAACACCGACCATTTGCAAGACCAACGAAGTGAACCCGAAAATGAAAAGTGTGAAACCAAGTAATTTGTAAAGTCCTTTATTTTTCATAAAAAAGTTATCTGAACGATAAACTATGAACGATGAACGATAAACTTTGTGCAGCCAAGTTCACCGTTCATAGTTCATAATTCATAGTTCATAGTTAAAAAGAATGCCCACCAAACGCGCAGCCACCACCGTCAAACTCATCGAATGCCCGCGCGATGCGATGCAAGGTTTGCACGATTTTATCGAAACGGATGTCAAAGCGGCCTACATCAATCAATTATTGAAAGTAGGTTTTGACACCTTGGATTTTGGGTCGTTTGTCAGCCCGAAAGCCATTCCTCAAATGCGCGACACGGCGGAAGTGCTCGCAAAATTAGACCTTTCCAGCACGCGGACAAAACTTTTGGCGATTGTTGCCAACGAACGTGGCGCGGCGGACGCCTGCAATTTTCCCCAAATCCAGTACCTCGGCTACCCTTTTTCAATCTCCGAAACTTTTCAACTGCGGAACACAAACGCCACGATTTCTGAAAGTGTCGAACGCACCAAATCCATCCAAGAAATGTGTGAGGCAAGCGGAAAAGAATTGGTTTTGTACATTTCGATGGGTTTTGGCAACCCATATTCCGACCCTTGGAATGTCGAAATCGTGCAACGGTGGGTGGACAAATTGCTGGATTTTGGCATCCATATTTTTTCGCTGTCGGACACCATCGGCTGCTCGAACCCGAACAACATTTCCTATCTTTTTGGAAATTTAATCCCAAAATATCCGGGCATCGAATTCGGCGCGCACCTGCACACACAACAGCACAATTGGCGCGAAAAAGTGCAGGCCGCTTTTGACAACGGCTGCCGACGTTTCGACGGGGCGATGCGTGGTTTCGGCGGCTGCCCGATGGCAAAAGACGACTTGACCGGAAACATGGCCACCGAAAATATGCTCTACTTTTTTGATGAAAAAAATGTGAAAACCGGCATCAAACGCCCTGCTTTTGGAAAAGCAATGGCGATGGCCCTCGATGTTTTTCCGAAATAAAAAATGAAATATTCCATAAACTACCCAATCTCTGGGCTGCCAAAATCAAAAATTTCCGAATTGTCAAACTCTAAAACTCTTGTTCTTTTTGATTTTGACGGCACGCTGACCACCCGAGATTCGATGGTAGAATTCCTGATTTTTTCAGTTGGTTATCCAAGATTGATACTCGCCGCGATTGCTCTTTTTCCAAAATTGGTCGCCTATTTTTTGTCCAAAAAACCGGACGGCAACGACGTGAAACCGCTGCTTTTTTCAAAATTATTTGCTGGAAAAACGAGACAGGAATTGGAAAATCTGGGGCAAAATTTTTTCGAAAAAAAAATCCCCAAAATGCTCCGGGCTGAAATGATGGAAAAATTGGAAGGTTTTAAAAAGGAAAAAGCGGTGCTCGTTTTGGTTTCCGCGAGCCTCGATTTTTGGCTAAAACCATTTGCCGAGGCGCACGGGATGCACCTGATTTGCACAGAAATTCAGTATCAAAATGAAGTTTTTTTAGGAAAATTTTCTACCCAAAATTGTAATTATTCCGAAAAGGCAAGGCGTGTTAAATCTGTTTTTGACTTGAAAAAATTTGAAAAAATTTATGCTTTTGGAAATTCTGATGGCGATGATGCGATGCTGGCTTTGGCAGATGTGAATAGGCGTTTAAAAATTCATCAATCTTAATTGTAAGTGCAATGTCAGAATCAGAATTTGCAGAATTTTAGAATTTCCACAATACGATAAATTGTGAAAATTCTAAAATTCTGCAAATTCTGATTCTGACATTCATCATTTCCTTTTCCGCTTTTTATAACTCTCCAAAACAAAACTCCCCAGCCCATCCAAAGTCGAATAAAACGCTTTTCCCCGATTCGTTTCGGTAAATGCCTCGACAAATTGGACGAGATGCGGGTCGCGGGCAATCATAAAAGTGGTAATCGGGATGTCTAATTTTTTACATTTTTGTGCAAGGGTCAGGCAGCGGGTCACGATTTTTCGGTCGAGGCCGAAAGAGTTTTTGTAATAATTATTCCCGATTTTGATGCAGGTCGGTTTGCCATCGGTAATCATAAAAATCTGCTTGTTCGGGTTGCGGCGTTTCCGCAAAATATCGAGCGCGAGTTCCAAACCGGCCACCGTATTTGTGTGGTACGGCCCAACTTGCAGGTACGGAATTTCTTTCAATTCAATCGGCCAAGCATCGTCGCCGAAAACCAAAACATCCAAAGTGTCTTTCGGAAAACGGGTTTTTATAAATTCCGCGAGGCCGAGCGCGACCTTTTTCGCGGGCGTAATTCTGTCCTCGCCGTACAAAATCATCGAGTGCGAAATGTCAATCATCAAAACCGAGGACATTTGCGTTTGAAAATACGTCTCGTGGATTTCGAGGTCGTTTTGGGTCAATTTGAATTCGTCAATGCCGTTTTGGATGTAGGCATTTTTCAAAGAATCAGTCACGGCGAGGTTTTCGAGGCTGTCGCCAAATTCGTACGGCTTCAAATCCGCGGTAAATTCATCGCCGCGACCCACGACTCCAGTATTGTGATTTCCAGATTTTGCCTTTTTCAAATCGCCAAAAATGTCGTCCAAACTTTTTTGCCGGAGGCTGATTTCAAATTTTGCGGTTGGCCCCATGCCACCTTCGCCGTCTCCGGTGCGTTGGATGTAACCTTTTTCCTCCAAATCCTTTAAAAAATCAGCGATTCCATAATCATCCGAAGTCAAATTGTACTCGCGATCGAGTTGCGTCAACCACGAAATTGCCTCGGCCACATCGCCCGAAGTGTATAACATGAGTTCTTGAAAAATCTTGAACAGTCTGTCAAAACCCGATTGGTTGGGGTCGGGTTTGTAATCTGAAAAACGGAAACCTATCATTTGAAATGGATATTGGAAATTGAGATATTGGGAAATTGGTTGGGCAATTTGGGCGTTTGGAGGCCACTAAACTTCCAAACCTTCAAACTCTAAACTTCTAAATTGGTGGCTCGAAAACCTTTGCGCGGCGTGTTTTGTTTGCCTTCGAGAAAGAAAATCCAAAATTACCCGGATTTTTTTAATTCAAATTCCGTTGAACAACTCATTTTTCTACCTTTGCGCACCCAAAAAAATCGCCCACTAAAAAAACAAGTTTTCATGAGAAAGATAGAATTGGAAATCGTTGCGCTTTCGCACAGTGTCACCCAATCTCACAATTACGCGGTCGTGCTCGGCGAACGAAAAGGCCAACGTCGATTGCCCATCGTCATCGGAAGTTTTGAGGCGCAGGCCATTGCCGTCGCGCTCGAACGGATGGCTCCGAATCGGCCGCTGACCCACGATTTATTTAAAAATACGTTGGAAACCTTCGATATTTTGATGAAAGAAGTCATCATCAACAACCTGCTCGACGGCATTTTTTACGCCCGGTTGGTGTGCATGAAAAACGGCGAACTCTTCGAAATAGACTCCCGCACTTCCGATGCTATCGCAATGGCGGTGCGCTTCGAGTGCCCGATTTTTACTTACGATTTTATCCTAGAAGCCGCCGGCGTGGTGCTGGAAGAGACGGAAGAGGGTGGTAACGCCGGCGTGATCGGCACCACAAAGATGCCCGCAAACCTCGACAGCGACGCGCTGGAAACCTATTCCATGGAAGCCTTGAAACGCCGCCTGTCGGAAGTGCTCGAAGCCGAAGACTACGAGTCGGCGGCAAAGATCAGGGATGAATTGAAGCGGCGGGAGGTGAAGGATTGAGCGTTTTACTGCTTTTTTAGGAAAAATAAAT
>JANNMS010000109.1:0-51428 GCA_031398055.1 Saprospirales bacterium
ATTTATTTCGACCATTTTTGTGGTCGAAATAAATTTCGACCTCCGACAAACGTGCAGTTGGCGCCGCAAATTTTCTAAAAAAATGATTCAATCCGTGCTTTTCATTTTATTGGTCGGCGTCGCCGGGTATTTTGCTTTGAAAGGTTTCAGCCGCGTGCGCCGAAATATTTTGCTCGGCAAGCCCGAAAAAATCGCCGACCGCCCCGCCGAACGTTGGAAAAACGTCTTTTTGATTGCCGTCGGCCAACGAAAAATGTTCAAAATGACGCTGCCCGCCGTGCTGCACCTATTTATATATGTCGCGTTCGTCATCACGCAGGTCGAATTGTTGGAAATTTTTGTGGACGGACTGTTCGGTACGCACCGGTTTTTTGCCCCGTCGCTCGGCGGTTTTTACACGTTTGTCATCAGTTTTATCGAAATTTTGTCGGTTTTGGCTTTCGTGGCAACGGTCATTTTTCTCGCCCGCCGGAACCTGCTGCGGCTACCGCGTTTTCACAAACCGGAAATGAAAGGTTGGCCGTTTCGCGATGCGAACCTGATTTTGCTTGGTGAAGTCACTTTGATTGTGGGCATTTTTTGCATGAACGGGGCGGACAAAGTTTTGCAAGGCATCAATCCTGACCATTATTTTAAAACTGGAAATTTCGCGGTCAGCACTTGGCTTGGACAATTTCTTTTTGGAAATTTTTCTGAAAACAGTTTGGTCGTGGTCGAGCGTTTTGGCTGGTGGCTGCACACCTCGACGGTTTTGGGTTTTATAGTTTATTTGCCCTATTCAAAGCATCTCCACATTTTGTTGGCGTTTCCAAATACTTGGTACGCTAAACTTTCGCCAAAAGGCAAAATGGAAAATATGCCCGACGTGCAAAAAGAGGTCAAAATCATGATGGGTTTGGAAAATCCCGACCCAAATCAACCGGCGGAACTGCCCGAATTTGGCTCGGACGATGTCTTTTCTTTGTCTTGGAAAAACGTTTTGGATGCCTACACCTGCACCGAATGTGGCCGCTGCACGGCTGTCTGCCCGGCAAATATTACCGGGAAAAAACTCTCGCCGCGAAAAGTGATGATGGATGTCCGCGACCGAGCCGAGGAAATTGGGCGAAAATTGGACACCGGAACGCCCCGCGAAAATTACGACGATGGCAAAACCCTTTTCAATTTCACGACGCCCGAAGAACTGCACGCCTGCACGACTTGCAACGCCTGCGTCGAGGCCTGCCCGGTTTTGATAAATCCGTTGGACATTATTTTGAAAATGCGCCGCCACGAAATTTTGACCCAATCCGCCGGGCCGACCGAGTGGCTGCCGATGTTCAATGCCATCGAAAACAGCGGGGCGGTTTGGCAAATGCCGGAGGAACGGGAGGCGTGGCGGCACTGAATTCCCCCTTTTTGTCATTGTACTCTTCAAGCAGGTCATCGTAGGTTTGTTCGTGGTCGTCATCTGTTCCTTCTGTGGTTTCGTCGAGGTCATCTTCGTCCAATTCGTGCTGAAAATTCTGCCGTTCCTCCGGGTCAAAATTGGTTTTTGAAAACGTGAGTAAAACTGTCCGGGAAAGCAAGGCCGCTTCCGCCTCCGGCAAATCCTGCCCGGTGATAAAAACCCCGGCGTTGACCTCGGTCGAATGCGTGCGGTTGTCGTTCGTGTACTGCCCACGGAGATAGCCCGCACCATCGTAAAGCCCTTTTAAAAATTCGAGCATTTTTTGCGGCAGCGAATTTTTGTACTCGTCGAACCAGACCACCGAGTTTTGAAAACTGGCAGATTTTCACAAAGTGCCGACGCTCGTCCCCAAGCTCAAATTGATTTGTTTCAAAGGCTTGCCAAAAAGGTGCGACAACGACCACGCTGTCCTTGACTTGCCCGAACCTTTTGGTCCAAAACCAAAAAGGATGGGAAAAAAACGCAGGTTTTCATAAACGGTGTCCCGAAAAACAGAAGAGAGAAAATAAAGCACCAGCAAAACCCCGTTGTCGTTTTCGTGGTAAACAGTTGCGATTTTTGAAATCCAATCAAGCAGCGTGGTTCCGCTTTTTTCGCACCGAAAAGCATTGTTTTCCTGATTTTCATTGGTTTCGGACAGGTAAAAATGGTTGCCGCCAACGTTAACAGTTCTGGTCTCCTTGTCGATTTCAACAAATTTGCCATCATGAACGATGCCGTTTTCCCAAGCCCAAATTTTGTGTTCGGGCTGCCAACCGAGCGTTTCGATTTGCTTGCAGGCCGTCAACGACCCAAACAGAGCCGCTTTCAATTTCTTTAAAAAATTTTGGCTGCCGATGAAAACAAAGTTGCCGTGGCGTTCCAATTTTTGGCAAAAGGCATCCAGCGAGACCAGTTCCCTGCCATCAAATTTTATCTGAACTTTTTGCCCGTCAATGTTTATGGCCTCAAAAACACGCGACGTTCCATTGATGCCATTGAGTTGGTACAACGGCCGCAGGACAAAATTCGATTGTTGGACAAGTTGCTTTTTGATGTGCATAAAATAGCAATTGTCCTGCTCAAAAAAATCGGATTTGGCATTGTCGGCATGTTCGTCAACGTCCAAAATTTCTGGCACCCCGTCCCGTACTGCAATTTCCGGCAAAAGGTTGGCGACCGAAACGCCGGTGATTTCTGATATTTTGGCAGCCCAACTTTCGCAAACGGCCGTAAATTTGGTCTGGGCAAAAAATGTAGAAACTTTTTCCGCCAATTTGTGCAAAACCAGCGTGTCACCCTTGTTGTTTTCAACCGAAGAGGAAGCAAACCAAATGACTGCATCCAGAATTTTTTCGGCCAATAAATTCTCCAAATCATCGCTGCCAAATTTCCGGACATAACTGTCCGGGTCGTGGTCGTCCGCCAAAACGCAAACTTGGACGAAAAGTCCTGCTTTTTCAAGCGTCAACCACGCTTTTTCGATGGCTTTTCTGCCCGCATCGTCGCCGTCAAAAAACAAGACGACCTTTTCTGCATATTTGGAAAGCAAACGCGCCTGTTCATCGCTCACCGCCGTGCCGCAACTGGCGATAACGTTTTGTGGCCGCTTTCCCAAACGCTCAACGCATCGAAATAGCCCTCCACCAAAATGGCGGTCTTGTTTTCTTTGATAAATTTTTTGTTTTCGGAAAGGCCAAAAAGCAGGCTGGATTTTTTGAAAATGCTGCTTTCGGGTCTATTGGTGCATTTGGCCAATTTTGCGGCAGCAGAAATTGGTTTGCGCCCGCAAACCCGGCAATTTTCCCAAACGCAGTGCAGATTGGGAACAAAATGCGGTCATTGAAAAAATCGTAAAAACCTCCCCGGCCTGATTTTTTTATCAGGCCAAGTTCTTCGAGGCATTCCGCATCCAAATTGAGTCGCGAAAAATGGTTGCCCAAAAAATGGTTGTCCCGTAAAACCACAACCCCGAAATGCTGCACTGTTTCTGGTGAAAATTTGCGGCCATCCAAGTTCACGTGTTCGCCGTCCACGTTTTCTGGGGCATTTTCTTGATAATTTTGCAAAACGTGAGCGTTTGCGAGGTACAGTTTTTCCCGGCGGTGGTATTCGGGTTCGTCGGCGGCAGGATTTTTCGTATGTTCAATTTCGATGTTGTAGATTTTGGCCATCGTTTCCGCCGCTTCGGGAAATGTTTGACCGGACATTTCTTGTTGAAGTGCAATGCCATCCCCTGATTTGTGGCAACCGTGACAATAATAACGTTTGCCATCCAACGAAACTGAAAACGAGGGCGTTTTGTCCGGATGAAGAGGGCAATGCCCCATGTAGCATGTACCTTTTTTTACAAGGTTTACTTCTGGCGGGACAAGATGACGAATGTCAACTTGTCCCCGGATAAATTCGAGGTTCTCAATCATGATTTTTTGGTTTTGGGTTTAAAGGTGATTTCTTGGGTGAGTTCGGAAACGGTTTTCCGTTTGTTGGCCAGCATCCATGTTTCAAGTTCGCTGCGGCGGAACAAGATGTTTTTTCCGCGTTTGTAAACTGGGATGGTTCGCCGGGACGAAAATTCGTAAAATGTTTGTTTGGACAATCCGGTAAACTCGGCTGCCCCATCAATCGTGAGGATTTCTTTTTCCGAGTTAACGGGTGAAATGAACTGCTGCGATTTTTCAAGCAGCATTTGGGCAAAGGCTTCGAGGTCGCCTTTGCGGATTTGCAGTTTGATATTGTCTGGAAGTTTTGAGAGGTCAAAATCCATTTTTATTTGGCTTTTTGAGGGTTACTGAGCAATCTGGGCCCATTGAATGCAAAGGTCTTATGCCCTCAAAATTAAGGACGCCGTCTTTCGGCATCTTTCGTCGTCTTTGGTTGACACGCGTACACTTTCGGATTTAAACCGATTAAAAATTCCCTTTTTTTTAAATAATACCTGAAAATCGATGCTTTTTTTTGCAAAATTTTTGAAAACGAAAATATTGGCACCCCGTTTTGCTGGGCATCAAAAAGTAGACGTCCCGATTCCACGCCTTACTTTTGTTAAAATTTTTTTGAAAAATGAGGGAGTCCCTACGTTTTTACGATGCCCTGCCGAAGCACAAAGCCGAACTCGTGGACGGCAAAATGTACATCGCCGGAAGCCTTGCCAAATCAGCCATGGCACTCGGTTACATGGTTGAAAAATTGGGCGCGGATTATGTCGCCGACCTCGTCCCGAAAGACTTGTTGCAAAATGCGGTCATTGAAGTTTTTGGGAAACCAAATCAGCCAATTGTGAAAATGGCCGATTTTTCGTCAGCCGAACCTTATCATTATCGCCCATAAAAAACGGCATCCGACCTGCGAATGGGACTTTTTATGCAAGGTGGCAGAGGCTTGGGCGGCACGATGGCCATCAAACTTGGCGAGGATGTTTTTATGCCCGATGTGTATGTTTTGAAAAATGAAAACTGCCATCGATTGCACGATTATTTTTACGATGGTGCGCCCGATTTGGCATCGAAGTCGTCACGCCATTTATGCGGGAGTTCGATTTCGGAATTCGATTGGAAAAGTACGCAGCAGCAGGTTTGCCCGAAGTTTGGATGTTGGATTTTGAAAAACGCACCTTCGAACCGATGCTTTTGAAAAATGGCAGGTTTGTAAAAATGGCGGTTGAAAATGAAAAATTTGCTTCGTTCTCAATTCCGGGCTTGACCGTTTTGCATAAAAATATGTTCGATTCGGTGGAAGAAATGGGAATGAAACCGCTGCAAATTTTTGAAGTGCCCAACTCCATCAAAAAGCAAAAATATCGGTTCGATGAAAACGAAAATCAACAAGGTTGGGGCAGCACGCCCTTCGCTCCGAGATTGGATTTGAAACCCATGAAAATTACTTTTGAAGAATTCATTTCGTGGGGAGGCGAGGTGAAATTTGAAATGCACGACGGGAAACCCGTTTTCGGCGGCGGCGAAGAAACAACGAAAGAATGGCTCGGGCTGTTGATGATGACTTTGGGCGTGGCCGAAACGGTGAAATATCTCCCGGCGGCAGAGTGGTCGAAGGTGTTGTAATTTTTCTTTGCTGGAAAATATCGACCAGGTAGAGTGGAATATTTTCTCGCCAACTTACATTTTACTTACTTATTAAAGTAAAAAAGGAGTTACGATTTAACGCAACTCCTTGATTATCAGCGGTCGGGATGACAGGATTCGAACCTGCGACCACACGCCCCCCAGGCGTAAAAAGCTTGAAAATGCAAAACATAAGTGTATGATAATCAAAGAATTAAGAATTTTTAAATTTTTAACTTCTTTAAATTTTCTGCACCATGTCTGCACTAAAAATCGTTCTTTACAAGAACAAACAGCTTGCTAACGGCGAAAACCCAATACGTTTGAGGGTTTATCTGGGAACAGAACGCTACATTTCTTTAGGAATGAGTGCCAAACCTTCCGATTGGAACGACAAATATGGAAGGTTCAACGCCAAATCACCAAACTTTGAGGCAAGAAACGCCATCCTGCGAAACCACCTTGCCCATGCCGAAGCACTGCTTTCCGAAACGGTGGAGTCAGGCAAGCCGTTTTCCATCCATGAATTCAAGTTGAAATTTCTTGGCAACGACAAAAAAGTGACGGTCTTGAGCTTTGTTGACCAAAGGGTGAAGGAACTGATAAACGAAAAAAGTATCGGCAACAGCAACGTGTACAAGCAACTCCAAGCAATGCTCCTCAAGTACAAACCAGGGGAGTACATGTTTTCAGATATTGACTACACCTTCCTGAAAGGTTTTGAGTCCTTCCTACTTGCCAGGGGTAGCAAAAAATCAAACGTCCACTTTTACATGAGAACGTTCAGGGCATTGGTCAATGAAGCAATCCGTAGGGAACTGCTTGACCCGGAAATGTACCCTTTCGCCACGCAATTCAACAAGAACAAATACTCATTCTCCCACCTCAAGAATGACTACGACCCAAAACCTTTACCAATGGATGAACTGGAAAGGCTGAAAACTTTTCCGGTTGGCAAATACCCGCACTTGCAGCACAGTTACGATGTTTTCATTTTCCTGCTAAGAGCAAGGGGATTGAACTTTGTTGACCTCTGCAACTTGACGGTGGACAACATGGTTGCCGGACGTTTGAACTATATCAGACAAAAAACGGGCAAGTTGTATTCCATCAAAATCACACCGGAAATAACGGAAATCATCGAAAAGTACATCGGCGAAGTGTACCTGTTTCCGATTATGGACAACGCTCCGATTAGGGCAATGGCCAGGTATCACCATGTAAGAAATGCTCTCAAGGTTTTCAATGACCAGTTGAAGGAAATCTCTGAAATCTTAGGCTTCAAAAAGAAAATGACTTCCTACACGGCAAGGTACTCTTACACGAATATCCTGGTTCAGAACAACGTATCCGTTCCGCTCATTCAACAGGCACTTGGACACGCAAGCATAGCAACTACCCAACACTATATTAAAAAATACGCGAACGAAGAGGTAGATAAGGTGGATGCGTTTATTTAGTGCGGGTATTGGATTTGGTGGTCTTGATATTTTGATGCTATTTTTTCATAAAGCTGCAAAAAAGGAAATTCTGCACCGTGCTGAACGGTGTAGTGTGGTCTTCGGTGATACACTTGACGCGCTCAAATTCAACCTCAAACCGTGCGCTCATCGAGGTCTCGTTATATTGCTTTATCTCCAACCCACTACACTTTTGAGGGCCGTTTTCGGAAAACGTACCCAATATCAGATAACCACCCATTGAAATACCCGTCTCGGCGATAGCAACATATTTCCAGATAGCTTCATCGGAGGTCAAAAAATGGAAGGCCGCGCGGTCGTGCCAAAAATCGAACTGCACAGGTGGCTCGAATTCGGTCACATCGGAAACGACCCAGTTCACGCCTTCTGCCTGTTCGCCGAGCCTCGCTTTTGCCCGCTCAATTGCCGCCGCTGAGATGTCCAGCACCCAAATATTCCGGTAGCCTTTTTCCAAAAGCGCATCCACGAAATGGCTGTCACCGCCGCCGATGTCTATGATGTTAGCATCAAGCGGCAGGTCGAAAAGTTCCAAAAACATCATGGATGTTTTTGGGTATTCCTGAAACCAACTGACCTCTTGTTCAGTCTTCGTGGCATAGATGTTTTCCCAATGGGACTTTGAATTCTGCATAAAAGTATAAGATTTGGGCAAACCATTTCATTGAAAGCAAAGGTAAGACATGTTATCAATTCAAAAGAGTAATGTGGGGTTTACTTGTTCTTACATATAAAAAGATTATCAAATCTGAATTTTTTGAATAGTACGATACAAAAGGGTTGACGAGCATCAGAACTTCCTTACAATGCCGCCATAATCAATTTCAGCTTTTGTTGGCATGACCATCCGGCACTTCCTTTTCATCCCTATGCTTTGAGTCCTTGCTCTCATCGGCAAGCAGGTTTATATCGCCTGGAAAGAAGTACAAAAAAGGAAAGTCACCGACCTTTCAAAACTTCATCGGCGTGAATTTGAATGGTACGTTGCAAAAAGGCTGAAGGAAAAGGGACGAAAAAATATCAAGGTCGGCAAATGAACCTCAGACAATGGTCGGGACATCAAAGCCGTCTTCGACTGAACGACTCATTTGATACAATGTAAATGCTACAAAACCCAGTCTTCTATTGGGGTGAAAACTGTTAGGGAGTTGTTTGGCGTTCTTATGGCTATTGAGCAGCACGGTGTAGGGGTGATTTGCGCAACCTGCAACTTTACAAAACCCGCCAAAGATTTTGCCAGGAAAAATGGAATTCAACTCCGGTGACGTGAAAACCTCCTACAAAAAATCCATTAGGGCTGTGTATGGTACGATTCAAAAGGGGATAGTAGCAGTACCCATCAGGCTTTTGTTTAAAAAGTTTTGTTTTGGTAGTACCAATCAAACAACTGTTCTTTTAAATGAAAGTAGATATTGGCTTGCATCAACTCAATTGCTCAAATTCCAGGTTTAAATTCGCTCAAAAGGTGAAGGTCAAGTGCAATCCGAGGGTCGAATAAAGCCACTTCAAGGACTTGATGAAAGAGATAAGGAGTTCGATAATCCGCTATCTTAGCTATCACATCTGCGGTTTCATCGTCATCGGATTCCATTCATTCACCCTCGTCAAAAATTTTCTTGAACTCGTTCAAAGCGTTGATAACAATCCAATCCAACCTTTGCGGTAAATCAAACATGGTGTAGTGGACAAAAAATAAAACGAAAAACACGTACCGAAGGGTACGCTACTAACCGAGGTAAAGGTACAAGTTTCAGTTTCCTGTTGCAATTTAACATCATGTTTTTATATTTTTGCCGTATCTTTTACAGAAAAAAAATTGTGTGCTATGAATAAGGAATTCTCTTTTTATGAGTTTACTGGATTAATTACACCAAGTGTAATACTGCTTTACTCAATAGACTTGCTTCTAAAAAAAGTGAGTGCAATATCAATTTTCGATTTTTCCAATTTGGGAGAATCAATTGTATTTATTGTAATTGCTTACGGCTTTGGCCACCTTATTCAAAGTTTTGGGTATTTTTTTGAAAAGTTCGTTTGGTGGATACTTAAAGGCAGGCCAACTCAATGGTTGAAAAACCAAGGCAGATTCAAACAAACTATTGTTTCTCAGGCAGAGGCAGAAAAAATCCTCAGCAAACTTCAAAGCGAATTTGGAGATAAAATAGACTATGGAAGCATAGCATACACTAAAGTTTATGGCTCTAACAAATCTGGCAGAATTGATATTTTTAATGGTAACTTTTCCTTATTCAGAGGGTTATCAATTTGTTTTATAGCTTTATTGATAACGACAATCTACTTACATCTGGGTTGGTGGTTTCTTGTCCCGCTATCTTTTTTAGTCGTCTCAACGGTGCGTATGGTTCACTTTGGCAAATGTTATGCAAGAGAACTTTACAGGACTTACTTTATGCTGTAAGACTAATTTATCCGACGTAAATTCCAAGTTGTGAATCACCAACTATGACCATCAAACCAGGCAGTCCACGAGGCTGCATGAAGTCTTTTATCCATTTGAAAAGAATCAAATCATCACTACTTTGCTTTGTTGAACAGTTTTTAGGATGTGAGTGCCATTCTCCAATATAAAACAAATGATTGTCAGTACATTTCTCTATGTGTTCTAACCTATCTTTTAGCCCATCAATTCCCCTGTAATATGCAGTAGGGTACTCTTTGCTATCATTTGGGGAAAATATGCTATCAACAATATAAATAATCTTCGACTGTATATCAAATGAGCCTATAAGAATACCACCAGTTTCCGTTGGCAACTTCATTTTTCTTTGGTCATGTATTTTTTCAAGCAGGTTGTTGCTAATAAGAATCATCCAATCACTCGTCTCAATCTTTGCAAATGGAGATGTAGGTATAAAAAAATGAGAAATACTCATATCCTCATTCAAATGCCATATTCTAATAAAAGCACTCTTTTCCGAGTTTAATTGCTTAATAATACCTGATGCTATCGAACTAAAGATTCCAATATACTCATTGGGTATATTATTGCTAATATCTCTGCACGAATTTCCGTAACGAACTCTACCTGAATCAAATTCAAAATGACTCTCCAATCTCGTTTCTTGGCAAAGAAACTTGTAATATAGCATTTCAAGTTCGTCTAATTTCGTTGACCTCTCCGAATCTTCGGCCATTATTACTAAATCATTTCCCCTCGGATTCAAAAACACGGAAATTGCTCTGCCCTGAACACCCTCAATTTTTGATAATGCTCTACTTACGGATAGCGATGCAGATGTGTCTATTATTAAGTCAGCATTTAATAACTTCTCTCTTAAATCAGAAGAAATAGTTACCCCTCCAAATTTTTCAACAAATGGCACAGAAAAGCCTGGGTTGCCTAAAATTAAATTCGTAGTGAAAGAGATTGCTTGAGATTTAAAATAACCTACGTGAAAGTTTGAAAGTGTGTGTCTATATAAGTTATGGGGAAGCAAAATGTCATCGTCAACAATAGTCCAACTATTACCAAATCCAGAACGAGCAAGTGTGTTTAATATTCCTGAACCAATTGCACCTACACCAATTTGAAGAATCGAAGCATACCTCGCTGACATATTTGGTTGTGAAAGGCTTTCTGCAACCTTTTGGCTATAACTATTGTAAGGCAAAAGCATCCATACTGGTACTTTTGTTGATTCTTCCATGTTTGGTTTGGCCAATAACAAGGGAGATACAATATTATCGTGGACTCCTAATAGTGATATTGAAATTCCAATTTCTTTAGTGGACTTGTGGCACAAAAATGCAAATCTTTGTATGCTTTCCACCTCAGCACCCATCTCTCTTTGAGTGGGTACGGTCAGAATAATAATTGGAAACAACTCCCTTAATCTTTCTTCAAGCACAAACTCTTTTAAGGACGAAACTAAGTCTAATTCAAGGTCATTAAACAAATTAAATAAATCATGTAATGTCTGGGGTATTCTATTTACTATTCCATGTACCCTTGGTTGGGATTCAAATAGCTTTGCGTAGAATTTGCCATCGCTATTCATCTCACCATTTTGCACCTCCAAGTTGATTTGATATTTTGTCTCACTTCTTATCGCTACACTCAATATTTCATCGTTTCTAATATTCTCTGGAATGACAATTGTACCGTTCGCACTCAGAATAAATGGTTCTAACGGTTGGTCATTCTGGTGCAACTTACCCAACGCTGACAATGAAAGCCATTCTCTAATCCTTTCAATAAAGGAAAAGGGTGTCCAGAAAAGCAGAACTTCATCTGGCGATTGTTCATATAAGCAAAGACACCTTGGCTTTTCAAATTCAACAATATTTTGGTGAGGAAGTCTTGGGAAATCTTCTCTAAGAGCGTAAACAGAAGGGACTTGAAAACCTAACTTTACCTCTATGAGTATTCTTTCAGAGTAATTAATACCATTAGGTGCTTTCTGCGGACGCTGAACATCTACATCGAACACTAAAAATTCTGTCTCCCTGGTCGTGAATTTTCCAACACTTACAATAGAACAGAAACTATGTGCTTTAATAGCTTGTAAAATCTCAATTGACCTTGTGAAGGACAACTCGGCTTCATTAAGGTCAACCCCTTCATAAGGTGGAAATATGTAGTTAATCATGTTGAAATTTTACCCGGCTCTTGGAGGGGTTTTAGAGCCTATATAAACACTCGCAGTTGCCATAGCTTTCTCCAATTCAACCCCTTCCTTATCAAGAATATTAAAAACTAAAGGTTTTGGTTCACTTTCTGTTGGATGTTCCATAGTCACTTTAAACTCGCCCTCTAAGCCTTTTGCTACTTCAGAGTAATAATTTGCTGCCTGCTTATGAGGTGGCTGTATATCATCATACCCTGAAGGAATAGGCTTGCTGGGCGAAACAATGTAACCTCCCTTTCTTCCTTGTACTTCAAACATCCACTTAATCTCGTCATCAGGAATA
This sequence comes from Saprospirales bacterium, assembly GCA_031398055.1. Lineage (GTDB taxonomy): Bacteria > Bacteroidota > Bacteroidia > Chitinophagales > Saprospiraceae > M3007. The sequence goes on from JANNMS010000109.1 coordinate 11,901, forward strand.
GTTTGCTTCTCTCCTTTTTCTTCAGATAAAGCAGTATAGCTACAATGATGGGAAACGTGAATTAAATCCCATTCCAACCTTGTTTCATTTCCTTTTGCCTTAGTTACCAATATTATATCCTTCCAAACCTCCCATGTTATATCAGCCCCAAAAACAGCTTCGGTTTTAGCAGTGTTGTTAAATGTTAAGTGAAGTGTTATTGCAGATGAATTCCTGTCAACCTCCACACCTCCAATATGAGATACAAAAGGGCTTTGGGCAAAAAATTCCACTCCATCATTAGACAGTGAAAATGTATCTACCAAAGTTCCTGCATCAACAATCAGATGCCTTCTTGATTCAAAATCAACATCATTATTCTTGCACCAATCCTTTAGTTTTTTGGGTCTGGAAAACACTTTGATGCCCTTTCCTTCCTTGAATCTGTACCTTGCTTCCGCTTGCATAATTCTATCTTCTTCCTCGCATTCTTCTTCCACAATTGCAGAGGCAGGAACCCACATTTCTGCTATTTTTTTCCTCCCCTCTGTTTGGTATTTCTTAGCATGTAATAGGTGGAAATAATCAGAACTCCCTTTGATATGGTCATTGTCCAAGTGAGTAAAACACACAACATCAAAAGTGTCCTTTGTAACACGGCTATCCAACTCAACCTTTAGGTCAATTCTTTTGTCGTCTTTATCATTTGGATCTTTCATATTGGCAAAGTCTATTTGAATCACTTTACCATTGCTGAGTTCGATCAATGAACTATCGGCGTTGCCGATTGGGAAAAATGTAATTTTATGAGTCATGTTACACCGAATTTAAAATGCAACTGTAACAAAAATCAGTCCACCAAACAAAAAGTGTCAAAATGGCAGCAATCAAGGCGTTTCCATACTACTTTTTGTCAGATTAGCCTTGGCCTAACTGACAAAAAAACGGAGCGGTTTGAGCAGTTGCTTCAATATTGTAGCGAATTGAATTCAAAACGCTACTGAATTATAGATTCCCCATTCCCCTTCAACCACTCCTTAGCCTCCATATAATTAGGCATCTGAACCTTCACAATATTCCAAAAACGCTCAGAATGGTTAAGTTCAATGAGGTGAGCCAATTCGTGAATTACCACGTAGTTGATAACAAATTGAGGCGCTTTGATAAGCCTCCAATTGAAATTCAGGTTTCCTTTCAAGGTGCATGAACCCCAAGTGTATTTCAGATCGGAAATGAAAATGTCATTGTATTCCACGCCTAACTGTTTTGCATACCGTTCTACCAATGGCGTGATTTTCTCCTTCGCTTTTTGCTTGTACCACTGCTCCAAAATGGCTTTCCCTTGTTGCAAATTTTGTTGTGAGAGCAAAAACTTACCCTGGAAGGTTATTCCATCCATTGGGTTTTTCACCACGTCCAGTTTATAGTTCTTACCCAGGTATGGTATCGCTTTACCCGAGATAAATGGAGTCTCCGGTTTCGGTTCTCCAAATTTTGGGGAATAGTTGATTTTCTCAAAGAGCCAAAATTTCTTTTTGTCCACAAAAGCATCCAAGGTTTCCCGACTTGTTCCGGTCGGCGCAAGTACCACTACCGACTTATCCCTTTCGACTACCAGGCCGAGGGTCTTTCTCTTCGGAGAATATTTAGTGGTGTAAATCATCGTCGTTTTCTCCATTGATTATGCGTAAAGGATAATATCGTTGTTTGATTTTGCCAATTCCATGATCCTGGAAACCAAGGCTGAAATCTTTTGAACCATACCAGGCAGCCCACTATTTTCAGGGGACAAAAGCAATTTCTGTATTTCTGCCTTCAGTCTGTTTTGCGCGGTCAATCTGTGCGACTCCCAGAACCCGGCTAACTGTAACTCCCTTTCGAGTAGGTTGGTAAGGTGTTGCGTCATGTTTACCAATGCAGCAATCTGCTCTTCGGTAAGTTCTTTTGTATCGTACAATTCAGAATGGAAAATCCTGAAAAACGGCATTTGCTTTTTACGATGCAAGCCATAAGCAGGTTTGTTCTCCTCGTCCCTAATTTGTTTGAGGAACTTTTTCAGTTCTTCATAAATCGCATCCCAATTGTTCAGGTTGTCTTGCAGTATCCTTTCCAGGATTTCAGCAAACGACTTGTACAATTCCGGGTCTTCGGATACATGCTCATCTATGTAACTGCGGATAGCATGTTCGATTTCTGCGGCCTTGGTCTTCGCTCTTTTTTTCTTCGATACCTCATCCAAGAATTCATCATCCAGGATGGAAAGCGGCGGTACTTTTTGGTCAATGCCTCTCGAAATTAAATACTCATCGGTAATGGCTCTGAGTTTAGCGGATACGCCTTTCATACTCATGCGCCCGTCCCTGAAATGCCTTCCAGCCTGAACATTGATTTCAGAAAGCCAAAAGTAGTCTTTCAGGTAGTCCAATGCTTTGGGGTTGGGCAATACCACATCCATTGCCTTGGAGAGTTTCTTGTACAATTGAATGAACTGGAAACGGGTTTCTTCATCGTAAAACAGATCGTGGAAAGCATCGAAGTCATTCAAGTCTTCGATACCATACTTTTTGATGAAATCCATTCCCTCCTGGTGTGCATGTGCCAGGTCGTTTATTTCTTCGGTCTCGCTGCTCAAACAGTCAATGATTCCATCCACCTCTGCGCTATCCACCCCGGCGGTTTCTTTGTCGCTGTAATGCAGGATGGCTTCTTTGAGGTGGTGGCCAACACCAACGTAGTCAATGATAAATCCTTTGGTTTTATCAGCATTGCCTACACGATTCACTCTTGCAATGGCTTGCAAAAGGTTGTGGGCAACTATCACACGATCAAGGTACATAACCTGCTCGATGGGTGCATCGAATCCGGTGAGCAACATATTATTGACGATGACAAGCCCCACCATGCCATTCCCAACGTCTTTCTTTTCGGTGGTATAGCCCAACTTGAAACGCTCGATGATGGTCTTGTGCTTGTTTCCGTCGGTGTAAGGTTTCAGGTGCGGTTCGTCGTTATTGCTACCTGACATAACAACATCGGTCTCCACTTTTTCCAATAAATCCACGTCAATCCTATACGGATTGGAAACTCTAAGAGCCTCGATTTTTCTTTTCAAGGCTTCATCTATTGCCTTTTTATATCTGACACATGCTTCCCTTGATGTGGCGACAATTTGCGCCTTGAAACCATTGGCAAAGATGTGTTCCACATAATGTTCAACCATATCTTCAGCCTTGGCTTTGATGGTTTCCAACGCTTCCAGGTAGGCAGTTTTTGTAGCATACCCTAAAATTTCTTGTTGCTGTTTCGGGTCATAGTCTTGGAATACATCAATGAACTTGGCGTTCATTTGATCTTTGTCGGAGATAGCTGCGTTGTGGGTTCTGCCTTCATATACAATCTCTAATGTCACGCCGTCCTCGATGGCTTGACGCATGGTATATTTATCAATGTAGTCGCCGTAACGTTTTTCAGTTTTTGCAATGGGTGTTCCAGTGAACCCGACGTGGGTAGCATTGGGCATTGCCTTTTGAAGGTTGGCAGCCAGTACGGAATATTGAGTTCTGTGCGCTTCATCGGTCATTACCAGAATGCGGTCACTGGCATTCATTTCATCCAGGATACCATAATTGATGTCTTTTTTGTCCTGGAATTTGTGAATCATGGCCATAATGAGGTCTGCCGTCTCTCCTGGTATCAGTTTATTGAGTTCGCGGATTCTGTCAGCCACTTTTACACTGAATCCAATCGTTCCACTCGTCCCGGTCAACTGCTCTTCAAGGTCGGTACGGTCGGTCACAAAAACAATTTTCCACTTGCTTAACTCATCGTCCTGTTTCATTTCACGTACCAGGAACATCATGGTTAATGACTTACCGCTCCCCTGCGTATGCCAGATAATACCACCTCTTTCCTTTGGGTTTCTACCATTTTTCAGACGTTCCAAAATCAGTTTGACGGCTCTGAATTGTTGGTATCTTCCAACCACTTTGTAAATCTTGTTGCTGTCTGCCTTGAACAAGGTAAACGACTGAATGAGATCGAGCAGGTTTTGCTTGCTAAACATTCCGGCCACTAAACGTTGTTGGTCATTGGGCGCGGATGAGCCTGTACTTATATCGTTGACTGTGAGCGGGTAAGGGTCTGTCCAACGGTAGAAATGCTTTTCAATGTGGGTGGTGATTGTACCGAATTTAGCAGTGTCCCTGCATGTGGCTACTAATATCTGATTGAAATAGAAAAACTCTTTGTTGCCTTCGCGGATGCTGTCACTCCTCTGCTCGCTATATCTCAATAACTGCTCGATGGCTTCACCCATCGGGTCTTTGACTTTGGGTGATTTGGCTTCGACAATAGCAACGGGTAATCCATTTAGAAACAAAGTAATGTCCGGGTAAATATGGTTTTCCGTTCCGATAATGCGCACCTTGAATTGCGAAACAGCTAAGAAACTATTGTTTGCCCGATTCTTGAAATCTATAAATTTAACAGTGGGCGACTTTTGACCCGTTTGGCGGTTTTCGGCTATGCTGATATTGCCCAACAGCATTGCCAGCACGTTCTTATTGTTTTCAAGCAAACTTCCGGCGGTGAACGTAGTGAGTTTACGAATGACCTCCTCAATCTGATCGTCTTGCAGCCAGGGGTTTATCTGTTTCAAAGCCTCTACCAATTTTGGCTTGATGATAACCTGCGAAAAGTTGTCCCTCCACGACTCTTCCGAGTATTGTACACCTTCTGAGGGAGATTTAAGGCGAAGCACCTGCCAGCCCAATCCTTCGAGTTGATGAAGGAAGGGTTCTTCTACGAAAGTGCGTTCGTCAATGTAGTGGCGGTTCTGAATCATTTTGATTGAAGATATAAACTTGAATGAATCATAGTTTTACTCGATTTATCCAATCAAGCATGTATTTTATAGCATCAATATCCGATAGATAGTCAACTTGTGAAGAAAATCCATACATTTCAATATCAAGTGTCTTTTGATGAACAAATCTTTCCTGTAATTCATCAATAACATTCTCAATTGGCTTAGTGGTTAAAGGAATTATTGAATAAAAAACCCGTAGAGATAAGTTAGTTGAAAGAGAAAATGTTGGCATAATTGATTGCAACCCTTTTTCAATAATAAAAGGAACATCGGGTATTTCTTTCAAAGAAAAATGATGAAACCAAAAGTTCGTAGGATAAATATCAATTTCAGGGTTAAGTAATTGTTCTCTAACTCTATTGTAGGCTTCATCTAAAATAAAAGAATATCCAAATTTAGAAAAAACCAACATATACGCAGATTTTAATAGGGCAAGTTGAAGTTTTTTGACATCCACCTTGCTTTCTGGTAAAATTGGTTTCAACATAGAGTCACCTGTTGCTTTTTCAGAGTCAATATGTTCAAGAAATTGTTTAAGGATTTGAGGGTTATTATGCTTTATATCGAATTTCACTTTGTGTTTTCCGTCCTTCATAACCGAAATCAGTCCTTTTACTTTTAATGCACCTTTTCTAAACCATGCTTCAAAAATTGTTCCTGGAAGAAATTGCTCTCTATCCATTTCTCTCATTCGTTCTACTAAATGCCAATCAATATTTGTTCCACAACCATTGTTACATGATTTGCAAGTTAAAGTATTTGCATTCCCTCCAAGTGATGCTGGAGGGGCATCTTCAAGTGTCAAATGGTTTTTTAGATTTACATCAAGGTCTGCCTCTGAAAAATGTTTTAAGCATATCGGGCAGATATACGTTTTATCATATTTCTTTGTTAGGCCAGGCAAAAGCCCTTCTGATACCAGCAAATTAAGATTTGCTGAGTATTTATCAAAAATAGCCTGTCTTTTTACCGCGTTATTTTTTGCCATATTATTTTGTTTTTACAGCAAAGCATCCACATGCACTTTGCCAGTAAGGAGGTCTTGCATTAAACCAGTTTTCTGTGACTTCAGTTTAAGTAAACTATTCCATTCTCCATCTATCAAAGAATCCATGCTTTGAAGCTTTTCATTTATTTTTAACAACTCTTCATGCTTTGGCATTGGAACTTTGATACTTTGAATCTTATCTTTTGTTAAATGAAGTTGTCCAGCACCTCCTTCAATTTCTTTTCTTAATGATGGTAAAAACCAGTTGATATATCTATGAGTAAACATTTTCAATTTATCATCTGAAAACTTTAGATTATAAATATGCTGATTAAGTAATGCTGGTTCACCAAGATATTGCACACAGTCTATTGAACTTGCTACACCTGCCCAACTAAACAAAACATCACCTGTGTTAACTATCATATCCTCTGTATATTTTCCATCAAAACGCCAATAGGGAAAGTCTGGCTTATGTAAGTTAGATATTCTAATAATTTTCATACCATGCTCAGAAAGTAATTTGGTTGACCATGCCTTTCCACTTATGAAGTTGGCAAGACCACCAAGGTTTTCTACCTCCCACTCCTTCGGAATTCTTCCCAAGACACTATCCTTAAACTCATGCGTCTCCTCACTACGAATATTCCCCTGCTCATCAATACCACAAGTGAGTAAATCTTGCATGAGTCCGGTTTTGACACGTTCGTATTTAGCGATGAGTTGTTCTGTTTTTTCTATGGCTTGGTCTATGGTAGTTAGGATGGTGGCGATGGTGGTTTGTTCTATTTTCTCTAAGGGCAATAGAATTTCGAGTTTTGATAACTCAGAATGATTTATTGAATCAAAAGTTGAGCCTTGCGAAATGAACCCGCCATTGATACTTCTAAAGAAGATGGCATGATTTAAGAATGAATTATCAACATCTTTACCTTTTATTGCTGCGATACCTCTACCAATACAATACTTTTTATTTGCCAAATTGGTTTTCCCAACTGGAGCACGAACGCTAAATAATATCGAATTTTCAGGTGCCAATTTTTTAATATCAGTTGAAAATATAGTTGTTTCAGGATGATGTTTCCCAAACTCTGAACACCCCTGTAAAAAAGGCATACCATTCCCTTCGGAGTTGTAATACTTTCCATCTGGCGATTGCCCCATTATTAGGTCAGCAATCTCACCAAGTTTTATCTCTTTCCATTCTCCCATAACTATTGATAATTTAAAACCGTCAAAAATTCATTCAACTTATTCAATACTGAGCCACGCTCCGTTTCCAATTCATTTCTGCTCACCGCGTATTTATCCCATAATTTTTCTACCAAACCTACCAATTCACGTTTTTCACGGTTCAGATAACGCTCCAATTGCTCCTGCATAAAGTCATGGTGTTTTTGTAGGATAAGATCACGGGCTTGCTCAGGGGTAATCGGCTCACCAATGGCAGCCACCAATTCTGCCACTATCCCTTTTTTTGCTTGGAGGAAATCTACTTGTTTTTGATACTTATCTTTTTCCTTATCTTTTTCGGCTGCGGCTTTTTCCGCTTCGCGTAAAATGATAAGGTTGTCCAAGTGGGTAAGAAAACCATCTAAACCATATTTTTTTGCATCCACCAAGTCTTCCAAGCGAGCCTCTTTCCCCTTATGTTCCTTCTTCAATTCTTTGATTTTCGCCTCTGTTTTTGCAATGCGTTCAGCCAGTTCCAGAAGTACATGCGCTTCTGTCAGGGTATTTTCCGGCACTTTGCCAGCCAGGGGTTTTAGGTCTTTGGCACTGAGTTTTTTCTTCTTTTCAAGGGTTATAAAATTGCCTACCAGATCGTTGGCAGCATCGGTGAGTGTTTCTGTAACGTACTTTACAGTGGCTTTCTTTTCATTGCCTTCATCGTCGGTTTCAGGCTCTACTTCAGCTTCCTCCATAGATTCCTGTAAGGTGTTTTCGAGGTCTGAAACCTTGGTTTCCAGTTTATCAAGTTCATCCATTTCCTTTTGAAAATAGGCTTTTTTGATGTATTCGTCCGGGATGAGGTTCACACTCCAACCATAGGAGGAAATGGTTTTGAGGTCGAAATTAATGGTCTGCCACCAATTCACGAAAATTCCTGATACCTGGAATTTGTCGAACAGTTCCATCGGGACAAGCCTGTTCTGGAATCCAGCAAGTAGCTCCGCTCTGATTTTTGGCAGGTTGTTGTCTGTATCTAAGTGCGTAAAATCCTCTTTTGCCTCTTGCCACCATTGGTTGATTTCCTGACGGAAACGCTCCAACGTAGCGGCTACACCTTTATGTATCTCGATATGATCCTTGATATGGGACTTTTCGGTTAAGTCGGTTTTGAAATCGAAATACTTGGTATCCTTCTCCTGGAAGAACACTTCTTGCGCCATGCCAAATTTCTTGTAAAATGGCTCTTGGGTAGCCACTTCACTTTTTGGTACGCCACCGAGCAAGTGCGCTCTTACATCTTCTGGTTCTGAGTCGGGTGTATTGTCCACGTAGCGGCGGATGTTGAGGTTGAAGTCATTGGTTTCAATCTCTTTCAGGTCAACTAAACGGGAATATTTCGGTATTTCGAGAGTGTTGGTAAAAGCAGTGTCAATCTTTTCAGTGTCTTCCGGGCGAAGAAAGTTTTGCGCTTTGCCTTCTCCATACTCTGCATCTGCATTGATAAACAGGATTTTATGGCGCAATGCGTCCGGCTTGTTTTTATTGATGACAATAACACAAGCCGGAATGCCTGTCCCGTAAAACAAGGCAGGTGGGACGGCAATAATGGCTTCGATGAGGTTATCATTTACAATCTTTGCACGGATAACCTTTTCTGCACCACCACGAAAAAGCACACCGTGCGGTATGATGCAAGCCATTTTTCCATTGTCTTTCAGGCAGGCAATCATGTGTTGCACAAACATCAAATCACCTTTCTTTCCTGTTTCTGGTGCATATCCAAAACGAAAACGAGCTGGGAACTGAATATTGTCCTTGGAGTAATTCTGTGAAAATGGTGGATTAGCTATGATGCGGTCAAACTTTCTAAGGGAACCACCTTCAGTATGTTGCGGGTCTTCGATGGTATCACCCAGGCGAATGTCTGCATCCATGACGTTGTGTAAAATCATATTCATTTTACAAATCGCCCAAACCGTGCCGTTATTATCTTGTCCTGCTAAAGTGAGGTCACGAGCATCCTGTCCTTGCTCTTCTACGAACTGAGCGGACTGGATCAGCATACCACCAGAACCAGCAGTCGGGTCGTATATACCCATCCCTGCTTGCGGTTTCACCAATTGCACCAACAAACGAACCACTTGCGCCGGGGTGTAGAATTCGCCACCTTTCTTTCCGGCACTGTCCGCAAAGAATTTGATGAGGTATTCATAGGCTGCTCCAAGCAGATCGGGAAACTCAAAGTTATCGTTGGTGAGTTTGATCTTATCGAAGTGGTCAATCAGGTCTTTGGCTTTGTTATCGGGAATAACACGTTTGTTCCCTTTCGTTTTGTTGAAGTCAATATTGTCTTTTAGTACTCCTCTGAGTGAATCATTCGTATCTTCCAGGGCTGCCAAAGCCTGATTCAATTGCTCCCCAGCGTTGTGATGAAAGTAGCGAATTTTGATCCACCTTGCCTCTTCGGGTACGAAAAATGTTTCTCCGTAAGTCATAGGAGAGTCCAACACCTCATTCAAAACTTGTCCATCCAGGTGTTTGTAATCTTCAGTACGCAGTCTTCCCTTTCGCTGCTCAAACTGGTCGCTCATCCTTTTCAGAAACAGCATACCGAATATGTACTCTTTAAACTCTGAAGCGTCCATGCTCCCTCTCAAAATGTCGGCTGCTTTGAGCAGGAAACTTTCGAGTTGGGATAGGGTAATTTTGGTTGACTGCATGTAAAATTATTAAAATTTAAAATATCTTACAAAGGTAGCAATAATCGCTGTTTAGAGGTACTTTCAAGGGGTTTTAAAGATTTAAAAGGGGTTGAAAACGAACAAAGACTTGACAACCGGATACGTTTGATTATACTACCTGTACAAACGTTCTTCGGAACCCTCCCGCAAGGGAGAAACTAAGAAACTTAAAGCATCAACGCTTTAAGTTTTTCTTTTACCTCGTTGAAATCTCATTCTGAGAGCATCCCAATTTTATCAATAAATCTGGTTTTGTCTATTGCCTTCCCTTGAGATAGAATCACTCTCGAAGGCTTATTGAAGTACATGTCCGGTAGGCGAAAGTAGAAGGGAGAATCTTTCCCTTTTGAGGTCATTGGGAGGACAGCAAACATGTTCCCTATTTTTTTCAAAACCAGCACAGGTCTTCTAAACTCTGCTCCTTTCCCGTCCTCTTCAAATCAAACGTTTGTTCCAAGTTGAACAAACCAAACCTCTCTTTCCCTTACGTGAAAATTTACTGCCCTTTCATGGATTAACTTCTTCATGTCATTCCGCTCATCAAACCTTTTCATATCTGTGATGAGGATAAAAAATATGAAGCTTATACTATCAATTGAATGATTATCAAGGCATTTTATGCTTTAAAATCGCTTTAAAAGTTTTAAATCAGTAAATATATTGTTAGAAAATAAATACCCAATTTGTTATGATATAACTACTTTTAAAAATGGCAATGGTATAAAAGTTAAGAGTTGAAGGGCTACCTAAGCCGCTTCAACTCTGAAAACTTGCATGACTCAAACGTTTTGTCCCTGGTTAAATGCTTGTTACTCACTAAATCATTTCGACAAAAAGCCAACCACTTATTGTAAGGGCAAGCGAATCACAGAAATACTTTGCTGCTTTGATGAAATTCGGATGCGTAAAAACGGAATCCAGAACTTGAATCGTAAAACATACAAACGATAAACGGGTCTGTAACATCCGCTTGACACCCGGTTTTTCTAAAGCGGTGACGAACTTCTTTGGTCAATAATTTCTTCATTTGAGTAATCAAAATAAAAAGAGAACTATAAAAAGTCCTGCGGTGCAAACATAAGCAATATCAAATACAAACCTTGATTTTTTCCGCTCATTGACTATGGATTTGTAGCGTACTACACAACTACAAATTCCATTTTTATGCAAAAACAAAAATTGCGTTCGCTGCCCACACCGACCGAAAAGCAGTTCACTGCTTTGAACGGTGCATACAAGTACTACAATCGGGTTTTATTCAAAAACCAACTCCCTGGTTGCATCCTGAATTTCTCAAGGCTCAAAGGAACACATGGTTTTATGGCTCCTGACCGCTGGAAACACGTCAAAGACAAGTCATTTGGTGTGCATGAAATCAGTCTTACCCCAACCACTTTGTACCGCACTCCCATCGAAATTTTTTCTACTCTGGTGCATGAAATGGCGCACCTATGGCAATGGGAATTCGGTGAGCCGTCGAGAAGTGGTTATCACAATCGGGAATGGGCAAGAAAGATGCGGGAAATCGGCCTCATCCCTTCTCACACCGGAAAACCTGGTGGAAATGAAACCGGACAAGCCATGACACACTACCTTGAGGAAGGGGGGAAGTACCAAAAAGCGTTTGAAAAAATGCCCAAAATATACCTTTTGCCTTTCACCTCTTTGGAGGGTGAATTGATGAAACGGCTCATTGAAGGTACAAACGGAACAGAAGATGGAGGTACAGACGATGGAGATGAAGCACGAAAAGCCAGATTGCGCAAACTCAGGCCACCAAGCCAAAACAAGACTAAATACACTTGTCCAGGCTGCAAAGTAAATCTTTGGGGAAGACCTGCGCTGCAAATCCGGTGCGTAACGTGCGACGAACTTTTTGAAGAAGTGAAGTGAGAAACAGCCTGACGGATTCACCCGGAAGGCTTTTTTAAAACAAAAAAATCAAAACAACGACTCCTCTACCCATTCTGTTAGTGTTTGTATATGTTTATAACAAAATGTTTAATTGTTTAGCGTCTGGAAACTGAATACTGCACTACTCTCTCTCAGCACTATTATAACTTATTGGGCATTTATCATAACAAATTGGGTATTTGGACTTCTCTACTCCATAACAAATCCGGTATTTGAACATAACATATTGGGTATTTTATTCTCTGCCTTCATAACATATTGGGTATTCTTATTTTCACTATTATAACAAATTGGGATTTTGAAAATGCTCTTGAATTTTTTTATTTTTAGTATAACATAACAACATAGTTAGTTTTGTTATTTTATTTTGAATCTTTCAAAATGGACACTACAAGGCAGATTTCACTATTTGAGGAAAGCGATACCGTTATGGAGATTAAGAAGCATAGTAGTCTTGTTCAGATGAACAATGTAACCACTTTGCAACAAAGAAAGGCAATGAATTCTTTGATTTGGATTGCAAAAGACCAATTGAAACGCAACCCGGAGGAGAGGAGTTTCAGCATTGACTTAGGTATTATCAAAAAACTTTCAGGAATCAACCGCAATGATAACAATGAATTAAAAATGGCATTGAAGGCATTGGTTTCCCTGGTTATTGAATATAACATCCTGGGAAAAGAAAAATACGAATGGTGAGCATTTCCGTTCTTGTCACTGGTTAAAATCACCGGACAGAGGAGGGGAAACACCGCAAAAGTTCATTTTGAATTCCCGACTCCCATCCTTGAGGCCATCAAAAGACCTTCGATGTATGTGAAGCTGAATATGTTTATTTGGAGAGGTTTGAACAGCAAACATAGCCTTGCGCTTTATGAGATTTTGAAGGACTATCAGAACATTGGCAGGATTCGTATTGAGGTGGATAATTTTAAGAAACTGGTTGGAATTGAGCCTGAACAGTACAAGATATTCACGATGCTGAAGAAAAGAATTATTGATACCGCCGTTGATGAGATAAACGAAAAGACTGACCTGAAGGTGGTTTACGACCTTGAAAAGGAAGGTAGAAAAATAACGGCCATTGTTTTTAGGGTAAGTTGATTGGCTACCCATGAAATAAAAGAAAGCACCAATGAAGAGATTCTGCAAAAACTGAATGCAATGGGTATCAGTGCTTCAAAGGCTAAAGAGCTTATGGGAAAGCACGATGAAGACTATATCCTTGCCAACATCAGGGTAATTGAAGAGGAGTTGAAAAACGGCAAAGAGATACGCAATGTTCCGGCTTATTTGATGAAGGCTTTTGAAGTGGATTTCAGACCCGTCGAAACTGAATTCGACAAAATCCAAAATAGGAAGAAAGAGGGCAAAGCATTGGCGGAACAGCAAGCAGGGGAGTGGGAGACGCTGAGAAAGGAACTACTCAAGCAGTTTGACAGGCAAAAAATGCAAGCCGTTGCCCATGTGCTTGATAATTTGGATGATGCTGAGACCGCTACTTTGAAGTCTGAATTCCTCGTTGAAATAGACAAAAGTCCGCTCCTCAAAAAGGTTCTGGAATCCAAGTGATTAGACTCAAGTCATATCCAGGTGCAACGGATAAATTTCATTGCGCATAGGTATCTTGAAAAAACGGCTTGTGACTTTGAAGAATTTTTGAAATTTGAAGGGTACGATACAGAGGGCGGAAAAGTATAGGCGAGTGATACAATACGTTCAAAAATGAAATTTTTTGCACGGTGAGAACTGGGGTTTCTCATCGTTTTTTTGTTATTTCAATCCGAAGAGGGGCGGCAATACCGTCCGGGCGATAAAAGCGATAAGCAGAATGACGAACCCAAGCAGAAGGAAGTATCTTTTTTCAAACAGCGACTTTTCACGGAACAACGATTCAACCTTTTCGTGATACTCCTTTTGCACTGTTTCATATTTCGTCAAAATTTCCTTCTTTTCGGTTTTCTCTTCAGTTAGCATTATCCCGTACCTGGATAACTGCTCCTGCAAATTGACGTTATATTTTTCCAGGTCTTCAGACCTTTGTATTACCAGTTCATATTCATTTTCAAGCTTTGAAAATCCCTTTTTCAAGTTTTCAATTTCTTGAAAATTAGCAACGGTTTGAGGGGTTTCTTCTCTGCTCTCAAAGTGCTTTAAAGGCGGTTGTAAAAAGTTTGTAAAGTCTTCCAAATTTATAAAAGTCTTTCAAAACTCCTTCTTGATGCGGATATTACCCTCATGCTTTGCGAGGTAGTTGTAAACAGTTTGTAAAGAAATATCAAACTGCATTGAAAGGTCTTTGGGCAGAACGAATGTCATTGCTTTTAAAGAATGGATAGAAAGATTGTAAACTTGAAAACAGCTAAAATATAAGGGAAACGGAAGAAATTACAAGCCTTTGTAAACCTTTGTAAAGGGGTTTTAAAGAAAGCCAGAGGATGTTCTCCCTGGCTTCAATTGTGGCATTTGGCAGTACCCACCCAAACACTGTCGTAGTTTGCACGGCAGTCGTTTTCCGATTCCAGGGAATTCCACCCTGGGGGCAATTCTCCAAAGACAGGCTGAGAAAATACAAGCCCCGTGATTCAAAGCTATATAGCAGTCGGAGACTACTGTTTCAACAAACTTTTTCAAGTGTTTTAAAACACGTTTAAAAGTTTGAAAAATGCAGGCAATCGCAATGATTGACTGCATTTTCGTAACTTTGCCATGTGCTTTTTGAGAAGCATTTTTTACTTCTTTTTAAAGCGCAATGATGGAGGACAAGATTTTAAGCATCCTGGCTTCGGCTGACCATTCTGGTTTTACCGAACTTCTTCAGGGAGACCACTTGAAAAGGTATGTGGTAGCCTTTACCAACAACACCGAGTATGCGCTCGATTTGTTGGCTTGTCAGGCAAGATTCTTCTGAGCTGTCTTTAATAATTTGACCATTGGTTGACGAACGACTCCCCAAGGCCAGATTATGTTAGACATCGGAACATCTACTGACGACCTACATGAGGCATTGGAGTTGAAAAGGCTTCATTATCAGCAAGCGGTACGGGATAGAGTTCTTGAAGTGGAAATCACTTAGGAGAAGGGCGTAAGCCCTTTTCCTCCTCATTTTAAACAAGGATGCTTTTCCAGACATGCCCTTTTAACTTCGCAATCATTTCTTGAGGGTACACTTTCATGTCGGTCAAACTTAATACGATGTAGCGTCTCTTCATGGTATCGGGAGAAATAAAGCTTCCCAAGCGTATCCTTCCCACTCAGATTTTCAAGCTCAATTTTGGTCTATACCTTATCTTTGTACTGCGGTACGGAATCCCGCATCTTTTTTATTCTTTTCATACTACCATGAAACTCCTTACTCAGCAGATTTTAGCTGACTTCCGCAAAGTTTGAGACCAGATGAGCGAAAGTGACCCGGTAATTATTTGCAAATTCTTTCATCCCGCTTCTGTCCGAACACGATTTCCGACTGAGTTTGATGAGGAAGACCAGATTTTTTTCGGTTACGTCGTTGGTCTGGAAAACGAGTGGTGAAGCTTTTCTTTAGATGAGTTGCAAAGTTTCAAGGATAGGTTTGGGCTTGGAATCGAAAGAGACAAGTTCTTCCGTCCGTGCAGATTTTCAGAATTGGAGGGCTTTTAGCCCCCCTTTTCTGAGAGTCAAACCGATAAACTTAGGGGGAAGGTTGGATATAATCTTACAGATAATTCAGATTATAGACTAATCTATTGAATACCAAACACTTATATTGTGTTTTTTAATTCAACTAATGTATCTATACATAAAAAATTTGCCTTTCCAAGCCATCAGCATTCAACCAAGTTCCCAAAAAAATTCCATCAAGTGTGTCTAACGACCTGAACAAAAAATACTCCTTCATCTGAACAAAAAACGGATTCCCTGAGAGTTCCTTAATCAACGAGAGCATAGTACTTTCAGATTCAAAAACCCATAGGGTACGATACCCTCTTTCAAAATTGTACATGGCATTTGCGCTGCCTCTGAGGATGGCTTTGCCGTGCTGAATGCATTTGTTCACAGCTTTTTTTGTGTCTTTTCCGTTCTCCAACTCAAGCAGGTACAGTTCTTTTTGCTTTGAAGTTTGCAGGCAAAAAACCATGTCAGCCTTGAGTGATTTGGAATCCTCAAAGAGAATGGCTGTCTTCGACTTCAGGTTCTTTTTTACCTTGTTGTTGCCAACAGTATCGAAATACCTATCGCAGAAAAGAATGGAAAAATGGTTTTCCTGGGCTTGGAGTTCCATTTCAATCTGGATGGAAATGATGGACGTGCGGTGTTTTTGGTCTTGCGTATCGGTGGTGATTTTTCCGATTGGGTAGTGGATTGCATCTTCCTCAAGACCGTAAAAATCTACCAACAAATCTTTGCCCTTTGCGGTCAGGTAGTGCTTTACTTCAGTACCAATGCGGTGCGGAATGGAAGCAACGAAGGGTGTTCTCCTGTCTTTCAATTCTTTGACCAAATTACTCAGATTAGGGGTGTGCTTGTCAATCCCCAACCTTTTCATTTGGGAATAGGTCAGGAACTTGTAATGCCCTAAAGCCTTGAGTATTTTTGCTTGCTTTTCATTGATCCGGTGAATCTCCATCATTGCCTAAGAATAAATCGAAAGGTGGTTTGTTATCTTTCTTCGGTAGAGGAGCGGGGTCTTCTTCTTTTCGAGGTTGCCGTTCTTTTTGGGTTTGGCCTACTACCTTGTAGTATGTCGAAAGTTGATACTTGTCGAAGTCCTGTTCCTCCTGATCTGTCATTTCAAAATCTGGGTTGTTTATCAGGAAGGAAGGTGATTTGATTTTCAAAGGAGTGCGCCCACGAATCTTCAAATAGTATTCATAATCCTTTAGTGAAATTTGGTCTTTAGGCAAGGTTATCATGGCCTTTATATCATCAGCTTCATCCCCCCCGACAATTTTGATAGCCGTGTTTTTCTTGACAGCTTCAACCTGTTCTCCCAACTGGTTTACATACTGATTTGCCAAAATGAGATGTAGGCCGTACTTCCTCAATTGGGAAAGTATGTACTCGAAACTGCCGGAAACAAGGTTCTGGCACTCGTCAATAAAAACAAAGGTGGGTAGCGATTTTTCCGGGTCTCTTTTTCTTACCAGGCTTTTGATATTGGCCACCAAAAACTTCCCAAAAGCTGCCTGGGTCATTTCACCCAACTCGCCCAAATTGAAGATTATTACTTTGCCTGAATTCAGGGATTTTTCAAGGCTGAAGGTGCTTTGTCCGGCAACCAAAGGCTTCAGAGCAGGGGAGTTGAGCAGCCTTTCTATTCTGTACAGGAGGGCATCTCTCGACCTCTTCTCAGTTCTCAAAAACCTTTCGTTGAAATACTCACTGTATTCAATGGCTTCTTGCAAAATATTAGGTTGTGCATTGAGTAAGTCAGCCAGGTCAATCAAAGTAGAACCGTCCCTTTCGAGAAGAAAGTAGATGCTTTTTTCCAGCATGTTGACCATGCTTTCGCTCAGTTCTCCGCCCTCTCTACTCAGTACCTCTTCAAAAGAGATGATGATTTGTTCCGCCGTATGGGAAAGGTTTTTGATGGATTTTTCGCCCACATCGAAAACGTTGAAAGTTGGGCTGTATCCATCTTTCAAGAATGGGTCTATGTAAATAACTCTCTCTTTATCAATATTGAGGTGGAAACGTTTCACCTTCTTTGCAAGGTCGCCGTGCGGGTCAATAAGTACGAAACTAAACTTATCGTATTTTTTTTGGAGTTCATAAAAAATTGCCCTAATGAGTTCAGATTTACCTGAACCAGTTGGGGCAACGATGTAAGAGTGCATTTTTAACTTAGGCAGCGGCAAGTAGGCTTTCAAACGTCCACCTAAAAAAAAACTCATAATGCTGAGGTTCGCCTTCATAAGTGCCTGAACATATCCTTCCGCATCTTGAGTATAAGTATTAATAAAACGAAGTCGTATCCTTTCATTCAAAATATTGAAGAAGCGGAATCCAATGTATTTTTTTAGATTGGTATTATCCTCAAGGGTTGTGTAAAAGATTTCGAGATACTCTTCGAGCGTAACTGCTCGCTCATGCCTCATCAAATCGTAAAGTTCCTGGTCAATCTTTTGGGAGGTAATTTGTTCCAACTGAGCAATTCCCATTAGCCTGTTTTCCATGCGCCGTGTCCATTCGTCCATGACGGATGCGATTCCTTCACCTGCAAGTGTAAGGTCAACGATGTCTCCAGAACAGATTTCTTCGTCATTATGGCCTGTTCCTCCAAGCAAAATAGCTTCAATTTCGTGTTCCGTTATTATCTTTGCAACGTCTATCTTCATTTTGCAAAGGTAGTTTTGTTTATAAAAAATAGACCAATTGTCAACCTGGAATCTGAACTGTACGTTACAAAATTCTGGGAAAATAAATTAACAAGTTTTATATATGGGATTCTGGGGGAACATATCCAAACTTATTGACTTGACACTTACGCACGGGAGTGGCAACATATTGATTTTGCTCAGAAATGAGTTGGAGAGTAAGATAAATTATCTTGAGAATCAATTAAGGTTCTCAGACACCAATCAGGGATTGAGAATATCTGACCTTGAGAAAGAACTTTCGGATGCGAAATATGAAATTGATACTCTTCAAAA
Source organism: Saprospirales bacterium (assembly GCA_031398055.1). Lineage (GTDB taxonomy): Bacteria > Bacteroidota > Bacteroidia > Chitinophagales > Saprospiraceae > M3007. Next base: position 30,195 of record JANNMS010000109.1, read on the forward strand.
TTTGATAAGAGGAGAGAGGTCAAAAAATGGATTGCTTGAAAACAAAGTTTCTGATAAAGAAAAATATATCACTTCAATCGAAACTGAATATGATAGGCTAAAAAAGATTGAACAACTTGCAAAATCTCTTGAAAAAGATTTTACAAGGACATTATCGGACAATAAGAATCAGCAATTAAAAAATGAGGCGTTAGGAAAAGAAAACCTTCGATTGAAGCAAATCGAATCGCTTGCCAGAAATATTGAATCAGAAGTGGCTAATATGAAATCTAAATTGCAGGCCAAAGAACAAGACGTAATCAGGAAGGATTCTGAGGTAGTTTCATTGAGCCAAAAGTTAGCAAATTTGGAAACTGCTCTTCAGAATGAAAGAATGAGGCATTCAGAAGAAATAAAACGGATTGCTAAAGAGGAAAGGGAAAAGGTAATGAAACAAGTCTCTGACGCAGTTATTGAATCGGTAGTTCCAATTATTAAATCAGATAGAAACCCAATTCCAGACAGGGTTTTGTTTGACGAGGTAAATGAAAACAAACAGAAGCTCTTTATTAGAGAAGAGCGAATGGAAGCCAATACTAAACTTAGCGAAATACAAGTAAGACAAGCTCAACACGAAGCCAAACAAGCACAATATGAAGTAAAGGTTGAAAAAGGTTTAATGCAGATTCGTGAAGAGAAAATGCTTGTGGATTATGGACGTATCCAGAATGAGTTAATGAGTTATGAACTCACGATGAGGGATTATATCCAAAACAAGCAGGTAGAGTTTATGAAACATGAATTGGCTATGCAAACCTATATGGTCGAAATGTCAAAAAACATTGTTATTGCAGATGGCAAGCTGCTTGAAAGCGAAAAGAATAAGATGTTGGTTTTGGAACAAGTAGCACAAATGGGTATTGAAATAAAGAAGCAAGAAACTTATCTTGAAAAAAGTTTACTGCTTGCTGAAAGATTAAAGTTTGATGCTGATAAACAGAACTTTGTGAACCAGCAACAAGAGGAGCAAATAACCCTTGCAATAGGGCGGTTTGATGTTGATTACTCCAATAAAATGCTGGATATTTCGAGAAAGGAATTAGACCTTGAAAAATTGAATTTTAGTAACCTTCAATTTCAAGACAACATTAAAAACGTTTTGATAGATTTTCAAACTGAGTATGAAAGGAACAAACTTGAATTAGAGCGGTCAATGCACGGTATTGAAAAAGGCAGTTTTACAAATCAGGTGGAATCTGTAATGCTTGAAATGCAAAAGCAAACTTTCGACATTCAGAATCACTTAAAAAGTCTGGCTTATGAGCGACAAGATTTAGATATGTATTTTAGGGAAAAACAAGTGGCATTAGGAGATGATTACAACAAGGTTCACAATGCAACGCTTCAAAATGAACGAATTTTGGACAAAATTGATTTTGAAAGAAGAGATATGCAGATGCAGGACAAAATGGAAAGTTTGAAATTTCAATTTAGTGCTGCAATGGACAATGCCAGGTTTCAATATCAATCCCAAATGGCAAACATGCAAAATCAAATGAGTGGACAACAAAACCGGATTGAAAAAGAATCCATAAAAAACGCACAACTTCAATTACAGAACACACGTTTGAAGGATAGTGTCAATCAATATTATGGAAGAAAAAAATAAATTGATTATGGAAACTTTACACAAAGTCGAAACATTGGTAAATCAATTATTTATTGGTTTAGTATCTGGATTCCCAAACAAGGATAGAGTAAAGAATTGGAGTGTTTACGAGAATTCTGGAAAATTATTTGTCCGCTTCCAGCAAATTATTTGTTACGGTGAAGGACTAAAGGTTGTAGTTAGTAAAAAATATTCAGACACGTATTTAAATGGAATTGAAAATTTTTTTCTAATAAGTGGAAATGAATTTATAAATCAGGGCATGGGATTTACTACTATGGATGTTTGGTTTTGTATAAACGATTTGAGATTTATCCAAGGTGAGGGCAATGGAGCTATAATTAATCTATTTTTAGATGGCTCTGAATTTCATTTTCAAGAATCACCTATGCCAATTTCGTGGACTGGTCAAAAGCCAATAGCAGCCATTCTACCTAATACAAGAGGCTGCTACACTTATTTTTATGATAAAATTTATGATAACAATTGGGCTTTAGCTATTTTGGAGGACATTCAAAATGTAATAAATACCTCATCCCATTCATTAAGACCTGAGATAAGTAGCAAAAGTAGTGATGAAAATCAAACCGAAAAGGCATTGGACGAATTGAGAAAACTTCTTGGATAATATCATACTCGTTTTTAAATCAGCAAGCTAACCTAAATAGTCAGGCATGAACTTTACCACTCAACAACAAACTTTAATTGAAAACACTAATTTGATTTGCAAAACTCTTTTTCAAGAACTTGCTATGCCTTACGGTTATGGTGCAACATTGAATGGGGTGTACATGAATGAGGGGTTTGGCTTGGACTTTTTTTCAGATACTTTTTCCGAAAAAAAGATAAATCAATCTATCTTAGACATAAACGTGAGTGAATTTGGTGACGACAAAGAAAAGCGAGTCTCTGTTCTGGTTTGCCTTAATGGGTTGGAAATAACAATGGTAGGAAAAGACAGTATTAGTTTTCAAAATGTCGAGAATCCATTTCTTTTATCCTCTTTTGAAAATCTTAAAACCTACCAAAACTTCAATAAAATGAAATTAACCCGAATTGGTTTAGATACAACAGGGTTGAAGGATTTAATTGAAAAGTGTATTTCTGATTTAGGATTTGCAAATTATAAACCAGTCGGTGATAAAAATTCAAGTCAAGGTAATGACCGTATGGAAGAGGAGAATGGCGATTATATGCAAAAACTGACCGAACTGCGGAATCTCTTAGATTAGTTCATGCTTGGTTTTTCTTTACCTAAAAGTGCAGCTTGCAAATCAAAAATTACTTTGTCCTGTGCTTTTAAACGATTTGTCAATTCATTAATAAAAGCTGATTGCTCCCCGATAAGTTCCGTTTTTTCTCAGGATAACTTACTTTTTTCATGCAAAAACTCTTGCATATCTACGTTTCTAAGCCTCTGATTCAGGACAGATTCTTCAGCAAGACGCTTCATGGCAAAAAGTTCAACAACCATCCCTTTCTCAAAATCACTGGAAAGTGATGGCAAGTTTTTTTCTACCCGGTCAATGGCCTCAAGCACCAAAGCAATCGTTTCCTCTGGTGTACCTTTTTGCCTTGCAGAATCTATCATCTGCTGCTTGTATGGTGATACGTCAGATTTTAGAGAGTTCAAGGTTCAGTCCATTTTTTGGGAAAGGATAAATATTCATACTATACCCTAAACTGTCCAGAAAGCAAGATTTTGTAAATTGAGTTACCGCCAACTCAAATCACCCAAAGAAAAAACCTTGCCCAGGCATCACCCAGGCAAGGTTTTTTAACAAAAAATGACGTAATTTTGCGATACTTGGTTGAAGAGAACCAGGGCAAAATTCTTTGATTTTCTGCACTATATCTGCACCGCATTTAAAAATAGTCGGGACGACAGGATTTGAACCTGCGACCACGTGCCCCCCAGGCACGTATTCTACCGGGCTGAACTACGTCCCGACTATCTTCATTTTAAGCGGTTTATGCTTCTTTTAAAATCCTTCTTTTAGGATAGATTAGCGTAAATTTCAAAGTGTAACTTGTTGATTAAAAACGGGTTATACGTTACGCCCCCCAGGCGTGTACTCTACCGGGCTGAGCTACATCCCGAAAATGAAATTGGGATATTTCGATAATAAGGTATTGGCAAAATATCGCAATATCCCAATATCAAAATATCCCAATTTGTCGGAACAATAGGATTCGAACCTATGACCTCACGCGTGTGAAGCGTGCGCTCTAAACCAACTGAGCTATGCTCCGGAATGTTGTCGGATCAACGGGATTCGAACCTGTGACCTCCACGATGTCAACGTGGCGCTCTAACCAACTGAGCTATGACCCGGATTTTTCATTTTATCGCCCAACTTTATGGAGCGGGGTGCAAAGATAGATTTTGCCCCTCCGAAAAAACAAGGAAGATTTAAATTTTCTTCAAATTTTGAAATAACCCTGCCGCCTCACTTTTAAAAATCCACCAGGTAACACAAAGCGACCAGATGGATTTTAAAAGTTATTTCATTCTCAAATCACGATGTTCACAATCCGTCCCGGCACCACGATAAACTTTTTCACCGCCGCCCCTGCCAAATTCCGCTGCACAAATTCCTGTTCCAAAACCAATTTTTCCACCTCGCCCGCTGGCATCTCGGTCGGCACTTCGATGTTGCCTCGGTGTTTTCCGTTGATTTGAACGGGGTAGGTGATGATGTCCATTTTCAAAAAATCTTCATTGAAAACAGGCCATTTTGCGTCGCAAACCGTCCCGGCGTTCCCCATTTTTTGCCAAAGTTCTTCGGCAAGGTGCGGTGCGAACGGCGTAACCAAAATGACGAGCGGCTCTAAAACTGCCCGTTTCGAAGCATTGATTTTCCGCAAATCATTCACTGCAATCATAAAATGACTGACGCAAGTGTTCATCGAAAAACGCTCGATGTCTTCCGTGACTTTTTTGATGGCAGTGTGCAAAACCCGCAATTCGTCGCGGCTTGGTTCGACTTCGCTCACCAACCGTTCGCTGACCAAAAAATTTCCTTTTTCATCAAAAAACAAACTCCAAAATTTTCTCAAAAAACCCGAAACACCCGTGATTCCTTGCGTAATCCAAGGTTTTGCATCGGTAATCGGCCCCAAAAACATCTCGAACATCCGAAAACAGTCTACGCCGTGCTGCTCGATCACATCGTCCGGGTTGACGACGTTGAATTTTGACTTCGACATTTTTTCGATTTCCCACGAGCAAGTGAATTTTCCGTCGCTGTCCAATTTGAAATTTGCGCGGTCGAACATCGGCCTCGAATTCGCTTTTTCGAGGTTCAAAACATCACTTTCCACGATGTTCACGTCGACGTGAAGTTTTGAAAAACAATCAGGCGAGTATTTTTCAATCAAATTTTGGGAAACATAAAGTTGCTCAAAACTTTCCGGGCTGTCGTTGTCCTGATAGGTTTCGCGGCCGTTCAAAGCCGCGCGGATGACGGCTGCGATTTCTTCCGGCTGGTTGATTTTTGCCGCCAAATTTTCTGAAAAAAGCACCAGCAAACGTTTGCCATCGGCCTCCGCAGCACGGTGCACGATCTCCACTTTTTCCACCAATTTTTTGGAAATGACTTCGATCACCAAGTCGTTCGAGGCAAACGCAAAGTCATATTGAACGGCCGCTTCGAACTCCGGCAAGTCAAATTCAATGACCCCCATTTCGGCAAAAAACGACTGTAACACCTTGATTTTCAAGTACTCTTCATAAAATTTTTCCTTCGCCCGGAACACAAAATTGCTCCGTCCCTGAATCATTCCCTGATTGATTAACTTGCGGGCGTACTCTTTTTTCGGCACCAAACCGAGGTCAAAAAGGAAGTGGTTCCAAAACCGCGAGTACATCAAATGCCCCGTCGCATGCTCCGATCCGCCGAGGTACAAATCCACGTCCTGCCAATAATTTATCGCTTTTTTCGAGGCAAATGCCGCCCCATTTTTCGAGTCCATGTACCGGTACCAGTACCACGACGAACCCGCCCAGCCCGGCATTGTGCTCAATTCGTATTCATATTTTTGGCCATCGGGAGCCGAATATTTCCAATTTTCGGCACGACCGAGCGGCGGTTCGCCCGTTTCGGTCGGCAAATATTTATCCACCGCAGGCAGCAGGAGCGGCAGTTCATTTTCAGGAATCAAATACGGCACGCCATCTTTCCAAAATGCCGGAACCGGCTCACCCCAATACCGTTGGCGGCTGAAAATGGCGTTCCGCAACTTGAACTGCACCTTGCCGCGACCCAATTTTTTCTTTTCCAAAAACGAAATCAGCGCAGGTTCGGCCTCTTCGAAAGTCATGCCGTTGATGAAACCGGAATTGACATATTTTCCACCTTTTGTCGGGTCGGCAGCCACGTCGAGGTTTTGTTGTGAGTCCAAAATTTGGACAATCGGCAAGCCAAAATGGGTCGCAAAATTCCAGTCCCGCTGGTCGCCTGACGGCACAGCCATCACCGCGCCCGTCCCGTAATTTGCCAAAACATAGTCTGCGATGTAGATTGGAATTTTTTCATTGTTAAATGGATTCACGGCGTAACTTCCTGTAAACGTGCCACTTATCTTTTTTGCCTCCGACATCCGTTCGACATCCGAGCGGCTGCCCGCCCAACGAACGTAGGCTTCGACCTCGCTCCGTTGCGTGTCGGTGGTCAACTGCGCAACCAATTCATTTTCAGGCGCAAGCACCAAAAAAGTTGCGCCAAAAATGGTGTCCACCCGTGTCGTGAAAACTTCGATTTGGGTGCCGGCGTGGCCTTTCACCGCAAATTTCACCGACGCCCCGACTGAGCGACCGATGTAATTTTTTTGTTGTTCTTTCAAAGATTCCGGCCAATCGATGTCGTCCAAACCAGCAATCAAACGGTCGGCGTAGGCCAAAATTCGCATGTTCCATTGCTTCATCCGCTTGCGTTCGACGGGGTGGCCGCCGCGTTCCGAAACGCCATCTTTCACCTCGTCATTCGACAAAACCGAGCCGAGACCAGGACACCAATTCACCCACGCCTCGCCGGGAAAAGTCAAGCGATATTTCAATAAAATTTCTTGCTGTTCTTTTTCGGACATCGCCAGCCAATCATTTTTTGAAAAAATGGGCGTGTCCTCGTCGCAAACCGCACGGACGTTTTTGTTTCCCGATTTTGAAAAAAATCTTTCTAACTTACTGATTGGCAAGGCTTTGTCAGCCGCAGTGTCGTAATAATGTTCAAATAATTTCATAAAAATCCACTGCGTCCATTTGTAATATTCCGGATCGGACGTGCGCACTTCGCGGCTCCAATCGAAGGAAAAAGCCAAATTTTCCAACTGTTCACGATAGCGATTCAGGTTTTGCTCGGTCGAAATCGCAGGGTGGACGCCCGTTTGAATCGCGTATTGTTCCGCTGGCAAACCAAACGAATCGTAGCCCATCGGGTGCAAAACATTGAACCCGCGCAACCTTTTGTACCTCGAAAAAATGTCGGAAGCGATATACCCCAAGGGATGCCCGACGTGCAAACCTGCACCCGACGGGTACGGAAACATATCCAAAACATAATATTTTGGCTTGCTCAGGTCAAGTTTTACTTTGTAAATTTTCTTTTTTCGCCACTCGGCCTGCCATTTTTTCTCGATGCTGCGCGGATTGTATTCCATCTTATTTTTGATTGGTTGATTTTTTTTGAGCGGCGAAAATAGGTGTTGCTGCGGTATTATTTGATATTGGGAAATTGAGACATTTAGGTATTTTATTGAAAATCAATTAGTTGAAGAAAATATCTCAATTTCAAAATATCTCAATTTCCATTCTCTGGGTACAGTTTTTTGATGCGTTTCACTGGCCCCGGACAAAGTGATTCGTGGCAATTGATGCAGGCCGTCACCACGTTTTTGAAATGTTCGGGCGATTCGGCGGGTGCAGAATTTTCCAAAATTTTCACAGCCGACAAATAGGAATCCGCAAAAACTTTGAACTCCGGCGAGGCCTGTTTTTCAGGTTCGGTGGGTCGGACGGTGAACATTTTTTCGGCAGCGGCGGCGAGTTTGGTCGTTTCGCCGCGCTCGATTTTCTGTTTGGCGAGCATCGCGTCGTCGCACATTTCGCGCATCAAAAGTGCCAATTCGGAATCGCCGTTCGGGTTTGAAAAGTTTCCGATTTGCTTTTTTTCTTCGGTCGAGCAAGCCAAAATGAAAATTGCGAGGCAGGTAAAAATGGATAAAATGGATAATTTCATGTGGTGGAAAATTTTTAAAAGAAGGGCAAAAGTAGTTTTTGAGGAAGGAAAATGGACATTTGCTGCACGGATTTCGAGAAATGGAAAACTTGAGGTCACGGATTGTGACCTCAAGTTTTTATGGACGCAAAATGCGACCTTAGAAAAACCAGACACATCAACACTCACCAAAATCATACTTTGAAATGGAATTAACACTTATCCACAAGAAAATTTTTGAAATCAGAGGACAAAAAGTAATGCTCGATTTTGACCTCGCTGCACTTTATGAAGTGCCGACCAAAGTTTTAAAACAATCAATCAAGCGAAATTTGGAGCGATTTCCGCCGGATTTTATGTTTGAACTGACCAAAAGTGAGTCAGAATTTCTAAGGTCACAAATTGTGACCTTAGAAATCCCACCAGAAGATGGCAGGGGAAAATTTTCAAAATACCTACCATTTGCCTTCACCGAACAAGGCGTCGCCATGCTTTCCAGCGTTTTGAACAGCCAAAAAGCCATCCAAATGAACATCGCCATCATCCGGGCGTTTGTCGAACTCCGCCATTTTGCGATGAATTACAGCGAATTGGCCAAAAAATTAGCAGCACTTGAACTGAAATACAACAAAGGTTTTTCAGATATTCACGAAGTTTTGCGCTGGCTCGGCGAAGAAAACCAAGCGAGGGCCAACGAAAATGCAATCCAAAAAATTCAACCTGAAATTTGGGAAACCCGAAAACGAATCGGTTTTACAAAAAAAGAAAATGCTGAAAACTGACCTTTCATCTACCATCGTTGCACTCGCCACCCCGCCCGGAATTGGCGCAATCGGCATCATCCGATTGTCGGGCAGCGAGGCGTTTGGCGTGGCCGATGCCATTTTTTTGGGAAAAAAATTGGCCAAACAAAAAAGCTACACCGCACATTTTGGCCGCATCGTCCGGGCGGACGGTTCGATTTTGGACGAAGTTTTGGCGACGGTTTTCGTCGCGCCGCACTCGTTTTCGGGTGAAAACACGGTCGAGTTTTCGTGCCACGGCTCGCCATTTATTTTGCAGGAAGCCATCGGTTTGTGTTTGAAAAATGGCGCGCGGCTCGCGCAGCCCGGCGAATTCACGATGCGTTCTTTTTTGAACGGGAAAATGGACTTGTCGCAGGCCGAAGCCGTCGCCGATTTAATCGCCAGCCAATCGGAGGCGGCGCACGGCGTGGCAATCCGGCAATTGCGCGGCGGTTTTAAAAATGAAATTTCGCGGCTGCGCGAGGAATTAATCCACTTCGCCAGCCTCGTCGAACTTGAATTGGATTTTGGGGAAGAGGATGTGGAATTTGCTGACAGGCAGGATTTGAAAAATCTGGTTGAAAGAATACGGGCAGTCATCGGAGGGCTTTTGAAATCGTTTTCACTCGGAAATGCCTTGAAAAATGGCGTTTCGACGGTCATCGCGGGACGGCCAAATGCTGGGAAATCGACACTTTTGAATGCACTTTTAAATGAAAACCGAGCCATCGTTTCCGAAATCGCCGGCACGACCCGCGACACAATCGAAGAAATTTTAAATATTAATGGCGTGCAATTTCGACTGATTGACACCGCTGGAATCCGCGAGGCCCAGGACAAAATCGAAGCCTTCGGAGTTGAAAAAACGATGGAAAAAATTGGCGAGGCATCGGTTTTGATTTATGTTTTTGATGTCGTGGGCGGGATGGATTTGACGGAAGTTCATGCAGATTTGGCAAGTTTATCAAAATTGGGAAACCTGAAATTGCTCGTGGTTTGCAATAAAATGGATAAAAACCCACATTTCCGCCCGGCGTGGCTGGTCAATCCAAACTTGCCGGATGTTTTTCCATATTTGAAAAATGAAAACTCGACCGCTGAAAATTTGATTGGCCTGACCGAAAATCAAATCATCACCGTCTCCGCCAAAAACCAGCAGAACATTGAATTTTTAAAAGAAAAACTTTTTGAAACGGTGGCCGACGGCTTGGTGAATTTGGAAAGCACGGTGGTGACGAACGCAAGGCATTTTGACGCGCTTCGGCGGTCGGACGAGGCACTCGCGGATGTTTTGACGGGCTTGGAAACGGGAATAACTGGGGATTTTGTGGCACAGGACATTCGGCGGTCGTTGGCGTTTTTGGGTGAAATTTCAGGCGGAAGCATTGACCCGGATGAAATTTTGGGGAGCATTTTTTCCAAATTTTGCATCGGAAAGTAACTAGTTGGAAAATTTAATAAAAAATGGGGCAGCCACATCTGGCTGCCCCATTTTCATTAAAATTCGATATGCAAACAAAACCCTCAACCTTCAAAAAAACTATCTTTTTTGAAGTTTTTGAGTTTTCAAAACCTTGCTGTTTTTGTCAATAATTTGAACGAGGTACATATTTTTCGGCAAGTCGCCGATGTAAAAATTTTCGTCTTTTTCAAACTTAAAAGTTTTCACCTTTTTTCCCAAAAGATTAAAAACGAACACTTCCGAAACTTGGTCAGCATCGTCGTGAACAGAGATAAATTCAACCGCCGGATTCGGAAAAACCGACAAATCAACACCGCGAGCGGTCTGTTGTGCTTTCAAAGAAAGTCCTGCGACAAGAAAAAAGAAAAGAAGTAAGGCGTGCTTCATCGGCAAAAAAGATAGTTTAAAATTTACTGGGACAAAGAAAGCGCGAAACTTTCTGGTCTGCAAAAATTGGGCGGTGAATTCGGAAAAATTTAACATGACTTGGGCAATAAAGTAGATGAGCTGGAAAATTGTTTGCAAAATCAGGACGCTTGAACTTTCAATTTCGCTGCTGTCCCAACACTTTTTTAATGTAAGCAACCCCAATTGCGTTACCGGACACCATCCCAAAATCATGCGTATTTATTTTTCATTTGCATTTCAACTGCTCTTTTTCTACCCTGCTTTTTCTCAAAATAAAATTTTTGGAACCGTCTCCGATTTGGCTGGCGAACCGCTCGTTTTTGTCACCATCTTACCCGACGGCGATCCGGCGCGCGGTCTGCTTTCAGATATCGAAGGCAAATTTTTTATCTCCGAAAAAACAAGTTTTCGCAGCCTCACATTTAGATACGTTGGTTTTGAAACATTGGTTTTGGACACAGATTTTTTCTCAAAAAATAGGGATAAACCGTTGAAAATCAATCTGAAACCTGCCGACTTCGGCTTGCCCGAAATTACCGTCCGTCCCGGTGAAAACTTTGCTGAAACCTTGATCCGCCGCGCCGTTGCCCACCGAAATCAAAACAACCCGGAACGACAACCTGCCTTCCGCTGCACAACATACAACAAGGTAATTTTGGATGGAAACCCGCACCGCGACGAGTTCGAAAATTGGCTCGCAGGCCGCGACTCCACCAAAAAACGGGTGCAAAATGTAGTTCGAAATTTCAAAAATAGCGAGGCTCGACATGAAGAAAAACACGTTTTAATCATGGAAACCGTCACCGACCGCGCCTTCCGTTTTCCCGACCAAAATACTGAGCGTGTTTTGCTGAACCGGGTCAGCGGTTTTGAAAAATCGGGCATGGCCGCACTCGCAAATGCCGTGCAACCGTTCAGTTTTTACAGCGATTTTATACGGGTTTTGGACAAAAATTTTGTCAATCCGATTTCGCCTGGCAGCACGGATTTGTATTTTTTCAACCTCGAAGACACCTTGTTTTCGGGTCGCGATACGATTTGGGTCGTGAGTTTTCAGCCGCGCCGGGGCAAAGTTTTTGAAGCAATGACCGGGGTTTTGCATTTGTCGTCGAAAGGTTGGGCAGTGCAAAATGTCCGCGCCGCGCCGAGTTTCGAGGGCAGCAATTTGGACATGAAAATTGAGCAGCAATACCAATTTGTCCAAGATTCTCAGAACGGTTTTTGGTTTCCGGAGCAATTGAATTTTGAGCTGGAATTCAAAAAATACCCCTCGCCGATGTTTGGTCTGCGGGCAACGGGCAAAAGTTTTATCTCCGGAGCACACGTTTTTTCAGGCCTGCCAACCAAAATTTTCGACCCGGAAAAACCCATTTTTTTTGAAAAAAACGCCGAAACCCGCGCCGATTCGGCTTGGCAAAAATGGCATGAACTGCACCCGCTTTCGAGAAAAGAAATCCAGACTTACCGATTTTTGGACAGCCTCGGAAAACACGAAAAATTCGATAACATGGCCGCCGCGATGCGGATTTTGGGCACCGGACTTTTGCCCATTCGAAACGGCATCAGCCTCGATATTTCCCAAATTTTGACTTTTAATGATTTTGAAAAAGCACGGCTCGAAGTCAATTTGACGACTGCCCAAAGCAACCCAAATTTGCAACCAAAACGCTGGGAATCAGGAATTTACGCTGGTTTTGGCATTGGCGATGAAAAATGGAAACAAGGTTTTTACACCCTCGTCCGATTGGCTCGCGGCTCGCAAACTCAGTTGAAATTTGACTTGAAAAACGACTTGCTCGAACCCGGTGCGTTGCACGAATTACCGCGTGGCTCTCTTTTCAACCGGAATTTTTACGCCCAAAAAATGGATTGGGAACGCTCGGCAGCACTCAAATTTTCGACGCGCCTCGGCAAGTTTTTCCAAACCGAAATCACGGCGCGGCGGCAAGAAATCGAACCAAAATATGCCTATCGTTTTGGTGATGACGATCAAAATTTGACCTCAAAATTTCAATTTTCGGAAAGTACTGTGTTCCTGCGTTTTGCTTTTGGCGAAAAACAAACCCGTTTTTTGGGTGAGCCGATGGACCGAACGCAGCGTTTTCCGGCGGTCGAATTGGCGTGGTCGCGTGGCTGGAAAAATATTTTGGGTGGCCAATTTGGATACGACCGTTTTGTGGCCGTTGTTCATCAATCCGTTTTTGTGCGGCGGCTGGGTCGGATGAAATTGCGCTTGGAATTCGGAAAAGTCGTCGGCGACGCGCCACTCCCAAAACTTTTTACTCAAAATCAAGGTGGTGGCGGAGGCTTTTCTTTCTTTTTTGTGCCGAACACTTTTCAATCGCTGCCGGACACGCTTTGGCTGGCCGACCGATTTTTCAACGGCTATTTTTCGCAGCAAATCGGGCACGTTTTTTACAAAAAAAAGTGGTCTGCGCCGTGGCTCACCTTGCTTCAAAATATGGCTTGGACTGATCTTGAAAAACCTGAACGACACCGCGACCTGCAATTTTTGGTGGCTCGGAAACCCATTTTCGAATCGGGCATCCAATTGGATAATCTTCTGAAAATCAATAATGTAAACTTCATGTATTTCGGTTTGGGCGGTGCGGTTTTTTATCGGTGGGGCGGTTTTTCGGACAAAGATTTTTTGAAAAACGTGGTGCCAAAGTTGACGATTCGGGTGAGTTTGTAAATTTTAGTTTTTTCAAAAACCCAAGCCCCGCAAATCAAATCGCAACCCGGCACTCGACTTTTCAAAAGATGCCAACCGAGTTCCCAAAGCCACGCGGTCGCGGTCGGAGAGGTTGGTAAATTTTTCTGTTAAAATTTGGCGCAACTCGTTGATGGCCAATGTTTTCGGATGCCAAAACAAGGCGTCTTTTCTCAAAATATCTTCCAAAAAAAGGTCGGTCAGCCGCGCAAATTCAGGTTGAAAAAGTGGCGCGACAGCGGCGGCACGATTCATTTTTTTCAAAAAATCGAGGTGTTTCCCACTGCCCAAAAGGCTCGCGGAGGTCACGTCATCCAATTGAATTGTCCAACCGGGGAAAAAAGATTCGATGCTGTCGGCTGGAAAAGCCGTTTGGCAAATTTTGAAAAAAATATCGTCCTCGTCGCCACTCGTTTCGGCGGCCATTTTTGAAAAATATTTAAAATCGGCAAACAAAAACGGCTCGTTTCCAGTCCCGACCGTTTGCATGACGAAGCCCGGTAGCACGTCTTTTATCAAAAAATAAGATTGCGAAAGTGCCTCCTCGCCCGGTTCGCTGCGGTGGGTCAAAACGCGAACCACCGAGTCGCGCAGTTCAATTCCTTCCAAATAATTTTCCGAAAAATCGCGGTCGGTCGCAGCGTTCGAGATGCCGTTTTGCCAACCGGCGAGGCGCAAAGTCAAGTCGTGACCCAAAAAAGCATCCAACAATTTTCCGCGCTGCCAAACCGCCGCGTCGCCTTTTTTTGGGGAAACTGCTGCCGCAAAAACCCAGCCTCGCGTGTCGTCGGGCAGTTGGACGCGCAGCCAAGGTGCGCGAAAAACAGTGTCGCCAAATTCGACGGAGGAAATAAAACGGCTGACTTCGCCGAGGTCGACGAGCGGTTGGCCGGTGGAAATTTCGCGGATTTTTTTGCCCTTTTTCCCGGGAAAATCTTGGAGCGCGGCGGGTTGCAAATCATTGACAACCAGTGATTTCCGATCGTCGGCGGGTGTGTTTTTTCCGCAAGCGAAAAGAAAAACGAAAAGGAAAAAAAGAAAATGTCTCATTTTGCAAATCCAGAATTTACCGTAAAAGTGCTTTCAAATCCGCCTCCGTTTTTCCCCGAAAATCGGCAAAACGGTGCTCGGCAAAATGCGCCCGCAAATGCAGGACGAGGTCTCGGCGGGTCGGGTTTGTTGGCAATTTGGCTGGGATGTCGTCCATTTCAAGGATGAAAAAACCCTGTTTTTGGATGGCCAAAAGCATTTCGCTGCTCGGCTCTTCGATGTGGCAAAACTGGCATGCTTCGATGTCCAGTTTGCCCTCTGCCTCATTTTTCGATGCCAAATATGCCTTTCCGTATTTGAAAATCGTGCCCGTGGCTTTTACCATTTGTGGGGCGATGATGTCAAAGTGCATGACATTCCCGTCTTTTTTGGTGACGTAAGTATCCCAAACTGCTACTTTCATGTGGATTGGATTTATTTTTTGAAAGCGATAGATTTCGAAAATTTTAAAAATTTTCGAAATCTCAATCAAAAATCATGTATCCGATATTTTTCACCATATTCATCCAGCCACTTTTTCAATTTCAACATATCGTCCCGGTGAAAAAGTTGAGTGCCCTGGTTCAACGTCGCCGCCGAGCCGCAGGCCACGCCAAATTTTGCCATTTCTGAAAAATTTTTCTTTTCGCTCAAAGCCCAAACCATGCCCGCGACCATGCTGTCGCCCGCTCCGACGGTCGTTTTTATTTTCACCGGCGGCGCGGGAATGTGTTCAAAACCCGATTTCGTCACCAACAAAGCACCCTGCGGCCCCAGCGAAACGACCACGACTTCGCATTTTCCCTGATTTATGATTTCGAGGGCGGCATCGTCCACTTGGTTCATCGCCAATTCTTTTTCACCGACGAGCGCGGAGAGTTCGCCCAAATTTGGTTTTAACAAAAATAAACCCTCGTCCGCCGCCGCCGCGAGCGCCTCGCCCGAGGTGTCGAGGATAAATTTTGCGCCGATTTTTTTGGCGAAGGCCGCCACTTTTTCAAAATATTCAGGCGGCAAACCGGGCGGCAAACTGCCGCTCGCCACCAAAAAATGGGGTTTCAATTTTTCAATCGCATCCAAAAGTCGCTGCGCGTCGGCCTGCGAAATTTTCTCCCCGGCCATCGTGAAACGATATTGAAAATTGGTGGACGTTTCAAAAATGGAAAAATTTTCGCGCGTTTCGCCAGAAACTTGGATGGTTTTTGTGGAAATACCTTCCGATTTGACCAGTTCTTCCAATTTTTTGCCGTTCGAGCCGCCGATTGGAAAAACCGCCGTGCTGCGTCCGCCGAGCCGCGCGATGCCTTTCGAGACGTTGATGCCGCCGCCGCCCGCGTCGATTTGCGGGTTTTCGCAGCGCAATTTTTTTTCCGGGACAAGTTGTTCGGTGGTCGAACTTTTGTCGAGGGCGGGGTTCAGGGTGAGGGTGACGATTTTCATTTTTTTTGGATAAAATTAAACGAGGTCTGGGAAATTGTCTTGAATCATTCGTGAATAAATATGGCTCGGCTGACCTATTTTTTTGAAATGAAATTGTGCGGCTGCTGACTTAGGATTTGATAAATCTCTGGCAAGGTCGGCTATCGTGTCATATAATAAGAGATAATCCAACCTATCATCTGCCAGTTTGGGTCGGTTCAAACCTGTAAAAAGTATCGTCATCTCACCTTTTTTCGAGCCATTTCTGGGGCTGGCAATTTCTCGATGGAAAACGATGTGTTGCTCCGGTTGGTCAAATTCAGGGTTCAAAATCAAATTTTCTTCCAAAAAAATGTCATCATCCGGCGATTTTGCGCGGGTAGATTCGTCAGCAAGCGGGAAAAAATTCTTTTTAAAAATCTGGTTGCAGATTTGGCAAGTGAAAAACAGGTTGAAAAAATCGTAGGCCAACCAAAAATATCCGGGTTTGACAAATGGGGAGTTTTGCTCGGCTTGATACCCCATTTTTGGGCGAAAATGTTCGACATCGCCGTGGCTGACGTGTGAAACTCTTGCCTCGCAAAAACAGCATTTATTGTTTTGGATAGATTTCAAAATGGATTTCACCGAGGTGTGCCCGTAAATTTTAGAATTGAAACGGAACGTCGTTTTTCCCCAAAAAAAATCATCCCGCAGTTGTTGGGAAAGCGAAAAACCTTTGCCCCCGGCAGCCAAAATTCGAGGCATGGCCTGCCCAGATTTTTCAATTTTTACCATTTTTTGGAGGCGTTTTGTGGTAAATTTCAGCCGCTTCCTCCAAAATATGGAGTGCTTCAAGTGCTTCTTCCGATTCGAGCGCGGGCAACAAACGAAGGTTTTTTTCAATTTTTGAGACCTCCCGGATTTCCTGATTTGTCAAAATTGGTTTTGACAAAATGGCCCGGCGGCGAACCATTTTAGATTCAGCCTCGTCGGTTCGCGTGGTTGATAAGCCAAACAAATCGGAGGTCAAAACTTGGTCAATCCGCCAACTTTTCACGATTTCCGGGTTGTTTTCGACTTCGACTTGGTCGCCGTGTTTTTTTACCAAAACCAAATTGGCGTCCGCAGCACTTTGCACGACGAGCGGGCTGTGCGCCGTGACGATAAATTGGGTGGCCGGAAATGCATCTGTCAAAAACCGGATAAGTTTTTTCTGGAATTTTGGGTGGAGGTGCAGGTCAATTTCGTCCACCAACAAAATCGCGGGTTCGGCAAGCGGATCGGGGCTGTTCGGATATTGGTTGAAAAGTCCGCGCGCAAAATCGGTCATCCAGCCAATCAAAGTTTTGTAGCCGAGGCTCAAATTGTGCAAATCCACCCAACCATAATCCGTTTTGAAAAGCACGGCAATCCGGCCTTCGTGTTCGGTCTGGATTTTTATGTCCGAAATTTCACCTTGAAAAAGTCGCAGCAGCAGGTTTTTCACTTTTTCAAACCGCCCGGAAAACCGCGCCTCTTTCAAACCAAGATATTCGGATTGGACGAGCCACTCTTCGGCGTTGGTCAATTCTGCTTTTTCGTCAAAAAGATTGAGTGCGGGGAAGTTTTGTTCTTCGGTGATGCCTTTTGTGCCGATGCGGCGGGAGGCTCCGTAGCCGAACAAATAAATATCATTTTGAATGTTGCCCAAATTTTTAAAATCAATAAAAAATGGGTCAAATTTTTTTGTCAAAACTGAATTGTCCCAAAATTGAAATGACATCTTCGGATTAACCAATGTTGTACGTCTGAAATATTTGACGTAGTCCAGCCTCAAATTTGACCATTTTTCAAGAGAAAATAAAACCGAAGCCAATGCCCTCAAAATCGTTGTTTTCCCCGTTCCATTTTCCCCGAGAATCAAAGTCCAACGGGCAGGTTTGCCGTTTCCATCTGTAAAATCAACGGTTTGTTTTTCTCCAAAACACCGGACATTTTCCAGCGTCAGCCGCTTGAAATATGGGAAATCCGGGTGTTTTTGAAACCAATCTTGATTCATTTTTCTAAAATCTTTACTTTTTCGAGGACAAAACTAATTCAATCTGGGTTGCGTCGTATTCCTTCTGAATGAACTGGTTGACCAATTCAATGAATTGGTTGAGGAAATCGAAGCCATCCGCGAAGCCGAAAACAAACCCGATTTTGATTGGTTGACGCCGGAAACTGGCCAGAAAGCAACGCAAATGTTGGAGATTTTGCAGGAAAAATTCCCAAAACAATTGGTCGAAGAACTGCTGCTTTCCTCGATTTCGGTGGCAGTCCAGAATGCTAAAAGCAATTTTTTCACCTACACCTTGCCGGATTTTCTGAAAAACCCGGCTTTGGCTCAAAACCCCCAAAACTGATGCGGCCAATACTTTTCAACATCGTGATTGTTGTTTTCATTGTTTTTGTTGCCGCTGCCTACTTTTTGGGCAGTGCGCACGGAAGCAAACAACTTCAAAAAGCAGGATAAACGCCTGCCCGAATTTTTTAAAAGGAGTGTCAATCGTTGCTGAAACGGTCGGCACTTTTTGTTTTTGACAAAGACTGCGCGGTCATGAAATCGAAATGAAATCAGCCACCGTGTATGTTTTTTTATATTTGAAGCCCATTTTTCCAACAAACACTTTTACTTTCGCCCGACATCCACACTTCACGAACAACAACTTTTCTTGCCAAAAACGCCTCCGCATGACTGAAAACGCGTCCAATTTCCCAGCCAATTTCCATTGGGACGACATTCTCAACGACATCGAAGAGCAACGCGCCGTCCTGTTGCTCGGCCACAATTTCCTGCCAAACGCGCACGAAAACCTCCACGAATTGCTCCGGGAAAAACTCGGCGGCCAGTTGCAGCATTTTTACAGCCGCGACGGATTGTTCCTTTTTGGCGACAGCGATGCCAAAACGACTGCCCAAAAAGAGGCCGCCCGTTTTTTCAAACGTTGCCAACCCGACCCGGAAATCTTGAAAAAGATAGCCGAAATGCCTTTCCGCTTGATGATTTCGGCCAACCCCGACAAGTTTCTGGTGGACACTTTTGCGCAGTTCCGGCTGCGGTTGCAGTTCGATTATTTTTCGAGCAACCACAAGGAACAGGAATACAAAATCGAAAAACCGAGCGGCGAACTGCCCTTGCTCTACAATTTGTGCGGCAGCGTCGAAGACCAAGAATCGCTGGTTTTGGATTTCGATGACCTTTTCAAAATGTTTAAAACACTCCTTGCCGACCTCATAATCCCGGAGAAAGTCCGAATGTCCTTGAAAACCACGACCTATATTTTTGTCGGTTTTCATTTTGAAAGGTGGTACACCCAGTTGTTTTTGCGGTATTTGAACATGAACGAAAACCAGTTCAGCAACAACAGCCGCAACTACGTTTTGAAAACCATTTTCCAAAATGCCGACATGGAAAAGTTTTTCATGCAGCAGTTCAAGGTCAAATTTATCGGCGCGGATTGGGCGTTTTTTGAGGAACTCCACCGCCGTTTTTTGGAAAAATACCCGCAAAAAATGCGGAAACTCGTCGAAACAGATTCCCCGACCGCCGCGATGATTGTTATTTTGGTTGAAAAAAACGAACTCGCAGCAGCGATTTCAATGCTGAAATTATTTGAAAACCAGTTGGACGACGCGGACAAAATCTTGCTGACGATGACTGAATCCATGCACAATCAATATTTGCAGGACAAAAATGACGGCACGGTTTCGCAAGAAAACCTGAACCTCGCGCTGGCCAAAACCCGAAAAAACATCCTCGAACTCGCTAAAAAACTACCATAAATGGCTGCCAATCAATCGCGTTACCTCGGTGTGCAGCCGTTCAAAACGAGCGACCGCCACCTCTTTTTCGGCAGGGACGAGGACATCGAAAACCTGCACGATTTTATCACCCTCGAAAAATTGATTGTCCTTTTTGGCAAATCGGGCTACGGCAAATCCTCGCTTTTGAGCGCGGGCATCGTGCCAAAACTGACCGACCCGGCGCAGCCCGAGGCGTTCCGATTTCGCCCGGTCGAAGTGCGTTTGGGCACTTTTCAGGCCGGGCAATCTTTTTCGCCCGTCGAAACCACACTGCGCGTTTTGCAAAATGTGCCGACCGCTGCGGACACCGGTTTTTTGAAAAATTTCACCGACGGCGACCCGCTTTGGCTGCATTTCAAACAACGGCAAACCGCGAGCGACGGCCAATTTGTCCTGATTTTTGACCAATTTGAGGAGTTTTTTTCCTACCCAACCGAGCAGCAGGAGGTTTTTCGGCGGCAATTGGCAGAGTTGCTTTATTCCGATATTCCCCAGTCCGTCCGCGCCCGCCTCGACGAACTGACCGATTCCGAACGCCAAAAAGTGGTCAAACCGATGAACGTCAAAGTGGTTTTTGCCATCCGCAGCGACCGGTTGAGTTTTTTGGATTCGATGAAGGACGTGCTGCCCGCCATTCTCCACAAACGTTACGAACTCCGACCGCTGACCCCCGCGCAGGCCAGTGATGCGATTGTCCGACCGGCGCGGGCGGCAGGCGGGCACTTTTCGTCGCCGCCGTTTGAATACACGGCAGCGGGTTTGGCCGCCATTTTAGAAGCCTTGACCTCCGGCACGTCCAACAACCAATTCCCCAATAACCAATCAACCAATAACCACCCCGGCGTCGAGGCATTTCAACTCCAAATCCTTTGCGAACATATCGAAACCCTCGTCCGAAACGGCCAAGTCCCCGACCGCGACGGCAACGGGCTGCCCGACATCACGCCCGACGAACTGCCCGAAATGTCGAATTTGTATGAAAATTATTACCGCCGAAAACTCGCCGAACTCGCCCCCGTCCAGCAACGCCCCGCCCAACTCGTCCTCGAAGACGGCCTGCTCGCCGAGGATGCCGCGACCGGCGAGGCGCGACGGGTCAGCGTGGACAGCCGTGCGCTGATTGGGCAGTTCACCGGCATCGGCCTGACCGACGGCCTGCTCGCCGATTTGGAAAAAACCTACCTCCTGCGCCGCGAAATGAACACGGTGGGCGGGTTCAGTTTTGAGATTTCGCACGATACGTTGGTCGCGCCAATCCAAAAAGCAAAAGCCGAACGGAAAATCGAGGAGACCCGCGAACGCCTCGTCCGCGAACAGGCCGAAAAAGAACGGCAACTTTTGGAAGCCCAACGACAGGCCGACGAAGAAAAACGCCGCGCAGCCGAGGCCGAACAACTCAAAAACGAGGCCGTCGCCGCCCGAAAACTGGCCGAGGACGAAAAACGGAAAGCACAAAAAATGATGTTTTTGGCGATTGGGTTGGCGGGGCTGGCGAGTTTGGCGACGCTCGGTGCAGGGTATATGTACGACCAATCGGAAAAGGCAAAAGGCCAAACTGAAATAGCACTGGCAAAAGCCAACAATCTCATTGATGCCTTTTATTTTTATAATGACAAGTTTGCTTTGGCCTACCAGGTCAAACGCATTAAAATCCATTCCCGAAGGGAATCTATGTTTATAGCTCAGAGCAAGGGCATTTTCCTCAAATCCCGAAGGGATTTTATGTTTTCAGGCGCGAGTTTTTACAT
>JANNMS010000159.1:0-2393 GCA_031398055.1 Saprospirales bacterium
ATTTGGTTGGGCTTACAACGGTTTGAAACCATAAAACACGCTTTCACGGCATTTGCTTCCGGTTAATAAAGCAGGACACTAACGATTGCAAGCAATCACATTAAACTTTTTTAACCCCAAAACTTACAAATCATGAGGCGTCTTCGCCAACAACTTTTTTGGACGATATTTTTCGAAAAATTAGTTGTTGGCGAGGACGCCAACAACGGCAAAAAAACAGCTTAATCAGAAAAATTCATCTCCCCATCAAAAATTTTTCATGCGCAGCGTACGCATGTTTTTCCAACGTTTTTTCAGAAACCGGCGTGAAAAGATTGACCAATTTCGGTTTCATGGCATAATCCGAAGTCTCTAAAAAATATGGCCCAATCGCCGCCGCCCGCCAACCCGTTTCTGAAAGCCAGTGCGGCGGGTTCATATTGAATTTAAAAACAAAATATTCGGCCTCAATTTCAGGTTTGTCAGGCATCGGAAACGAAACGCTGTCCCAAAATTCGACGGCATCCGGCTGGCAACCGAGTTCATCTTTTGACAAAAGCAAATAGCATAAATTTGCCGCTGCCCCAGCCCGCCTATTTTTGTATTTTTCTGGAAAAATCTGCTGCAAATTATTCGATTCCAAAACTTGCCAAAGCAAAAGCCGCGCAGCCGGATCATCGGCAAGTGCTTGAATTTCAGCGAGTTGAGGCATTTTTCCAGTTTCAATTTGCGCAGCAACGGGCGTGATTTTTTTCCACAAAAAATCGTCGCGGCGGCGCCCGGAAAGCAGACGAAGAATCAATTTCAAACCATAAATCGCAGCGACGACAGCCACGATAATCAAGAAAAATTTCATCCGGCAAAACTAATTTATGAATGACTAAACTGTAACCTCTCAAACTTAAACTCTCAAAAAATGGACTATTTAATTTACAAACCTTTCGGCATGTTGAGCCAATTTACCCCCGACCAACCGGGACAAATCACGCTCGCCGACCTCGATTTTTCGTTTCCAAAAAACGTCTGGCCAGTCGGCAGATTGGACGCCGACAGCGAAGGTTTGCTGTTGCTGACCGATGACAAGTCATTGAATTTCAAACTTTTAAATCCCAAAAACCATTTCCCAAAAACCTATTTGGCACAAGTCGAAGGTCAGCCAACCAACTCGGACGTTGAAAAATTGCGGCGCGGCGTGGACATAAAAATTGAAGGAAAAACGCACCGCACCCGACCCGCCCAAACCAAAATTTGGCAAAATGAACCTGATTTGCCGGCACGAATTCCGCCAATCCGTTTTCGAAAAACTGTCCCCGAAACATGGTTGGAAATCACAATTTCAGAAGGCAAAAATCGGCAGGTTCGAAAAATGTGCGCGGCCATCGGTTTTCCGGTTTTGCGGTTGGTTCGAGTGGCGATTGGCAATTTTCGGCTCGGCGAAAATGAATTGTCCGGAATGATGCCGGGGGAAGTTCGAACCATTAATTGGCCTGTGGAAATGCCCAAAAAGAGCCCAAATTTTCAATGAAATTACTTTGCCCAATCTGCAAAAACCCAGTGAATTGGCAGCCGAAAAACGCAATTTGCACTGCCGGACACCATTTTTCAGTTTTGGAAAATGGCATTTTGCAACTCGCAACGCCTGCATTTTTGGCTGAAATTTCAAGTTTCGAGCAAAAATTTGAGCGCGTCCGAAGCACAGATTCGCGAGCAGTTTTGGACAAAAACATCTTGCCAAAACTGCCAGAAATACTCGCCGATAAAAATTGGGAATGGCGTTTCAGAAAATACAGTCTCCAAAATTTGCAAAAATTGATTGCCGAAAAAACCAATTTGAACGTCCTCGAAATCAGTCCGTGGAACGGTTGGCTGAGTCATCAACTCGCAGCGGCGGGGCATCGGGTCACGGCAGTTGGCTATTTTTCAAACGATTTGGAAGGTTTGGGAGCGGCTCAATTTTATCCGATTCGCTGGAAAACCATTCAAATTGACATCCGGGATTTGTCGGTTTTTCCCGAAAAATTTGACTTGGTCATTTTGAACCACAGCCTTGCCTTCACGCCAGAACCCGTAAAATTTGCTGAAAACTTATTAAAATTGGTCAAATCCGGCGGCCAAATTGCCTTGCTCGGCCTTTCTTTTTATTCAAAACCTGAAAAAAAAGTGGCCATTTTGAAAAAAGCGGCGCGTGATTTTGAGTTAAAAAATGGTTTCCCACTTTTCGCTGCGCCGGTAAAAGGTGTGCTGGATTTTGAAGACAAAAAAAATTTGGAAAAAATTGGTTTTGAAATTCAACCGTATTTTCAGTTGCGGACAAAAAATTGGGTGGCTCGGTGGTTCGGAGAAAAACCGTTTTTTTGCTGTGCCATTTTTGGGAGGGCGGAATTTATTCCGCCTTTAAAACAGGCGGAATAAAT
>JANNMS010000197.1:0-3157 GCA_031398055.1 Saprospirales bacterium
AACCTATGAAAACAAACGACCCGTCGAAGATGACTTCAAAAACCAAATCCAACAATTCGTTACTTTTGATTCGGATTGCCCAAAATGGAACTACCTCATTCGATACCCAAATTGACAACTTATTTTTTACACGTTCCTTAAAGGGTTGATTGAACATTGATTGAGAGAATTGGGGAGATTTTTCCTGATTTTTTTCAAAAAAAAACACCCGCCGCAGGCCGCGACGGGTGTTTTTCATTTTCAAGAACAAGATTTTACTTAAAAATCTATTTGAAAATATCGCCCAATTTGATTTCGATGCCCAATTTTTTATCTTTCAAAAGGTCATTTTTGGAAAACAGGTCAAAATCATCGGGGCTGTAAAAAACATAAATTGAACGCAGCGCAGGTATCACCAACCAATAAGATTGAACGCCAGCGGTAAAATATTCGGCACGTTTTACCATCAAATCGGCCACGTTTTGCATTTCGGAAAGGATTTCGATGGCACCGAGCGGGGGCGTTTTCATTCGGATTTCATTGTCATCCGGCAAAAAATCCATCGGCGGATAAATTGCCAAATCGGGCACGCGCTCGCGTTCTGGCAATTGGAGGTTGATTTCAGGAAGGACTCGGAATTTATGCTCGTATTTTACTCGAATGGAAAAATACAAATTCCCTTGAACCATCGAATGATTTTTGTCTGGCATTGGTTTTCCACGTTCAATTTCGTAATCGGAAAGGGTGTCGGCGTAGGAATTTGCAAATTCAAACATGATGTTGAAATTTTTTTTGACAAATGTAATCTGATTTTTCCAAAAAAAAACACCCGCCGCAAGCCGCGACGGGTGTTTTTCATTTTCAAAATATCCCAATATCTCCATGTCAAAATATCCCGAAACTATCTCGACAAAGTCACGTCGCCACGATACAACAACACCAATCCGTCCAAAAACTCCACTTCGATGATGTAAACATACACGCCGGGATTCATTTTTTTGCCCCGCGAAGTGCCGTCCCAACCTTCCGAAAAGTCGTTGTTGTTTGGGAAAAAATTGAGCCGTTCGTACATGCTTTCGCCCCAGCGGTCATAGACTTTCATGAAATTGACATTTTTCACACCCGCCCCGACAAAAACTTGAAAACGGTCATTCAAAGTCGTGCCGGGTTGGAAAATATTTGGGACAAAAACGTTCCGATTTGGGTCAACATCTACCCGAACCATACCCTCGCCGGAGCAGCCGTTGTTGTCAAAAACGGTCAAAAGGTAGGTTTGAGATTTGTAAGTTGTCACGTATGGATTCAACGAAAGCGGGTCGCTGAGACCCAAAATTGGAGTCCAAAAGAAACTATCCACCGCCGCGCCGGTAATCAAAGGCCGCAAATCTGTGGAGTCGCCAAGTTCGATTTCGATGGTTTTTGGATTGAAAACGACCAAGATTTGCTCCGGCTCAGCCACTTCGATAATCGTGTCAATCGAACAGCCGACGCGGTCAAAAAATGTAACCGTGTGCGAACCGCCACCGACGCTGACCGGAAAATCTTTGTCCAAAGTCACCCCAAAATCAACGCTGTATTGGTACGGCCCGCCGGAACCGCCAAAAATGGTATCGATGTACAAAGTCGTCTGGTCACCGTAACATTTCAAAATTTCCCACGGCAAATAAGTACCTTGAACTGGTGGCGGGTCGGTCAATTCAAATGGCCCATTCTCGCCAGAACACCCGAGCGGATCGGTCACGGTGACAAAATATTGGCCGGTTCCGAGGCCATCAATCACGGAAGTGTTGCCGACAGTGTCGAGGCCATTTGTCCAAATAAATTTAAAAACGCCCTGATTTTGGTTGCCGCCAGAAACTGAAACGCCCAAAACGCCACTGTCCGTCCCGTTGCAAATGATGTCCTGCGAAAGCAAATCATCTTTCAAAACGACCACCGGGTCGGGGTCTTGCACCACCAAAATTTGTGTGCCTTCGCAGCCATCTTTATCAACAATGGTCACGATGTATTGGCCAGAATCCAAAATGCCGTTCAAACAATTGGTCATTGGAAAATTCCCGCCCCAATCGTAAGTGTACGGTCCGCCGTTGCCACCCGCACCGTTGACGCAGGCCGAACCGTTCGATTCGCCATCGCAGCGAGCAGGGATGGTGTAAGATGTGTCGGCCACGACGGGTGGCGGCGCATCAATAAAAACAGAATCCACCCGGAAGCAATTTTTACCATCGGTGATGGTCACGGTGACAAAACCGGCGCAAAGATTCGTGCGCGTCGAGTCGTCGAGACCTGGATTGTCTTCCCACGAAAAGCGGAAATTGGTTGTGGTAGGCGGCGTCGTGGCATATCCAGTCACCACATCCACCGCGCCATCGCATTGGCTATCGCAATTTGCGGCTTTGATATTATTGAAAGAAACGGTGATCGCCGGTGGATTTGGCAGCGCAAACGTGCCCGTTTTTGTGCAATCATTTTGGTCGGTGACGGTCACGGAATAAATGCCAGCCGCGATATTTACCAAAACCTGCGAGGTCGAACCCTGCGGCAACCATTGAAAATCATATGGCGAAGTACCGCCGCCGACCGAAACCGACAAACTGCCATCTGTCAACCCAAAACAACTTGGTTGGGCAATTAAAGTATCTGTAAAAACGAGCGGTGCGACGCCGGTCAAACTGACGGTGTCCCGAAACTCGCAATTTTGAGCGTCTTTGACAACGATGATGTAATCGCCACCATCCAAATTACAAACTTTTGCCGTGCTGCCGACCGATGCTCCGCCCGTCAAATTTGACCATAAAAAAGTGTACGGCCCTGCTGCGATTTTGGCTTCGACGCAACCGTCGGCACCACATTTTACGGGTGTAATTTCAACACTTTGCACGGGCGGCGGCGGCGGCAAAGTCAAAGTGACCGACAAAGTATTGGTACACATTTTCGTGTCGGTCACCGTCACCGTGTAATTTCCGGCAGGGACGCTTGACAGATTTTGACTGGTCGCACCTGCCGGGTCGTCCCATTTGAAAGTGAACGGTGGAGTGCCGCCCGATGGGAAATTCAAAACTACTGCTCCGCTGTTCGGATTGGTGCAGGTTGGATTGTTGACCACCGAGGTGCTGACCAGAATCGCGGCAGGCGAACCGACCGTAAAACTTTGGACAACCGAACATCCGGCAGTGTC
>JANNMS010000262.1:0-8171 GCA_031398055.1 Saprospirales bacterium
GCCATGCCTACGGCATTTTTAATAAAACGCACTTCGATTTTCTACCTAAATGCCAACCCTACGGGTTTTTGAAATTTTAATGCGTTTGACCTGATTTTCAATCAATAATTCGCTAAGAATTTTAAAAACCCGTAGGGTTGGCATTTCGGTAGAAAATGCTTCAAATTTTCGCCATCAAAATGCCGTAGGCATGGCATTTTGGCAGCAACATTGACGAATAAAATGCCATGCCTACGGCATTTTACCCACTTGATTAACCTTGTTTTCTACTACAATGCCAACCTTACGGGTTTTTGAAATTTTAATGCGTTTGCCCTGAATTTCTACCATGCCTACGGCATTTTCAGTCTTTATTCCGGTAATTTAAAAATATATTTTTCATCGTGTTCAATCTCGAATTTTCGCAAAAAATTGAGATATTCATCCCGAAAACTGACTGTTTTATGGTGTTCTTCTTGATTTTCTACATATTTATAAACGTCGTGGGCTTGTGATTTTCCGTAAGAAAAAGCCCCGTAACCCTCCTGCCATTCAAAACGGTACCGCAAAAATTTTTGTGCATTTATCCAATTGGATGAATTGGATTTGATTTCGCGCATCAAATCGGCGAGTGCCTGTTTGGGATGGAGCCCGAAAAAACAATGAACATGGTCAGAGACCCCATTGACTATCAAAGTTTTGTGTCCGAGGTTGTTGATGATTTGACCAATGTAACCGAAAAGTTCTTGACGGAAATTGGGCAAAATCAGCCCCTCTCGAAATTTGACGGCAAATACGGTTTGGATGTGGATTTGGTGATAAGTGTTGGCCATTCCGATATGTGTTTTTAATCATGAAAAAAATTTTTTTGGCTCAATTATGATTTCAAGTTACTGTTTTTAAAAACCCGTAGGGTTGGCATTTTGGTAGAAAACAGGGGTAAATTATTCGCTCAGAATGCCGTAGGCATGGCATTTTGTGCGCAAAAGAAGATGAAAAATGCCATGCCTACGGCATTTTCTGCTTGCAACTCGGCCATATTTTCTACCATAATGCCATGCCTGACGGCATTTTTAACCCAATATTCGCGTAACTACTGAAATGCCATGCCTACGGCATTTTCGGGTAAAATCTGGCTGCATTTTCCTACCGAAATGCCAACCCTACGGGTTTTAAAATTCTTAGCGAAGTATTGTCATTTGAGTACTGCGATTAATTTTTCAAGGTTCTCCGCGATTTTGGAAAGCCCCGTGTTTTCGTCCATCCAAGTCAGCGGGACGGTGTGCGCGGGCAGGACGATTTGGTTTTTGAAAAGTTCCGCCACGCCGCCGCCCACCTCGCGGGCATAAACCGAGGCCACGCAAATGCTTCCCGATTGCCGCGACAAAGCACGCCGGGTCAATTTTTCAAACAACACATCGTCCGCGAGCAGGTCGGCGGACAAAATCGGCACGATGACCGCAGCCTCGTCAATCAATTGATTTTGAACGGTTTCCGTGTCGCCGCCGACAAAATCATGGATGCTTTTGCTGGCCAGACCGTGCTGCCGTTTGACTTGCGCGAGTTGTCGGTCGAGTTTTTCGGCGAGCGATTTGTCGGCAGCGGCGTGCAGAAAAAGCAAGGTGCGGGGCGGTTTTCCATCGTTCGGCGGCGCGTCGTTTTCATCGGATTCGAGGCGGGCGCGGAGGTCGCGGAGCAGGTCGAGGGCTTCATTTTTGAAAAATTTGAAACGGTACTGCTGCCGGAAAAACGCCTCCGCACCTGCCGACAGATTGCGAGAAAGGCCGTCGGGCAGGCCGAAGATGAGTTTTGTTTTTTCGGAAGCGGATATTTTCAGGATGTGAAAAAGGACTTTCAAATACCAGTTTTCGTAGTCGAAACCGATAAAAAGGAACGCCTCGAAATCCTGCATCGCGCTGCGGAGACTGGCGGGCAGGCGCGTTTCGCGGCCCACGCCCTGCACGGAATCAATGTATTTCAACTGGTCGTCGAGGCACAGCACCATCGAATCGCAGTTGCCGGAAGTGTCAAGTTTTCCAAAAAGTTGGTAGAGGTAGGTTTGCCCGGCGGGCATTTGGTCGAAGTCATCGGTCTGCGTTTTTGAAAAACGATAAACGCCCTCGCGGAACTGGCGTTTTTTCTCCGTCAAAAAGGCGCGTTGCAGCAGGCCGTCCGGCGAAACCGTCAAAATCAAAGGAAATGGCAACCGCGCTGCCTCGCGCAGCAGGTCGGCGGGTTCGGTGTGTTTTTTGTAAAAATCGCGGACGAGGATTTCGAGCGAGAGCCGGGGCGTGTCGGGTTCCTGCAAAAAAGTGGTGCCGGTGAGCGCGAGGTTGTCCGGTTCGGCGATGCGGCGGCCAGTTTTTTTGAAAAATGCTTCGGCGATGTGCTCGGCCAACAATTGGCGGAGCGGCCGCCCGGCGGCATCCGTCGAAGCGTGGGGGCCGAGGACGAGGGCGCAGCGTTGGTTTTCAATGAGTTGCGCGAGCGTGCCGAGGTCGGCGGGGTGGAGATTGGTCATTGATTTTGCTGGATTGTTCAT
Organism: Saprospirales bacterium; assembly: GCA_031398055.1. Taxonomy (GTDB): domain Bacteria; phylum Bacteroidota; class Bacteroidia; order Chitinophagales; family Saprospiraceae; genus M3007. The sequence goes on from JANNMS010000262.1 coordinate 2,522, forward strand.
GATGGCGTGGGTAGGTGAACGTCAGAGCAAATGTAATGGCAGTTGCATTTCTCGCCCCACATGATTCTTTTTTGGAATAAAATTTCGTCCCAGCGAAACGCGTATTTCGTCCCACGATAGTTTTTATTTAAAACGGGCTTTTTTTTCTTTGTCCCGTCGGGCAACAATAAGGTTCAAGAAGCACGCTGCCCCAAGTTTTTGGTCTCCCAATTTCCAAAAGTTTCAATCTATCGGTTTTATCGGTTTCAATTTGGCTGCGGCAGCATGATTTGCTTCGCCTGCCATTTTGGTTTTAAAAAAAAAGACATCCCCGCCGGGCACTTGATATTTAGAAGTGTCGAAGTCGTTCGGCGGGGTTTTTTCCAATCAAAACTTGAATATCTAAGAAATGAAAAGCACAATGACTAAAATCGTGATGTATGCATTGGCAGTATGCTTTCCATGTGTAGTTGCCTTTGCTCAAACTCCCGAACGGATAGATTTCGCCAAAGAAGGCTCGCCATCCCTCGTTTGGGAAGAAAAAGTGGCAGCCAAAAGCACCAAAGACTTTGTTTTTTATGCCAAAAAGGGTCAAAAACTCACGTTGAGTTTTATTGATGACACGAATCAAGGTTCAATGGATTTGGGCAAGGTTTCAATCGAACCCAACGCAGCACCTTACGAAAGCACCATTGAAGTGACGAAAGATTATAGGCTAAGTGTCTCAAACAATAGCGGCGAGGCGACCAGTTTCCGAATCTCAATTGACCTTGAAAATCCGAAAAAAGGCGCACCCACAAAAAAGGAAAAAACCCACAAAAAGGAAAGGGTGCGTTTTGCCAAAGGGGCAAGTTCGGCTTCATTGACGCGAACGATTGCTGCCACGGGCTCGATTGATTTTATCTTCAAAGCCAAAAAAGGACAAAAAATGGACATTACCATCGGTTATGACTTTAACGATAGCGATGTCCAAGGTTTTTTGACCGAACCTGGATTGCAGGATATTGCATTGACCGCGGAACCGAAAAAACCATACGAGTTTGTGGTCAATACCTCCGGGAATCACCGGCTGACAGTGAACAATACCACTGCTAAAAAAATAACGATAACGCTTTACTTGGTTATTGAGTAGCATTTTTTCACTTCTAAATTATTCGCACATGAACTTTCATTTTTACCCCGTTTTTTTCAATCTCCCCACAAAGTTTTCAATTGCGCTGCTGTTTTTGCTGGGCAGCCTGGCCTCGTTCGGCCAGATTACGGTGTACACCGACAGGGCCGCATGGGAGGCCGCGATGTCCGGCGTGGTCAACGAAAACCTCGATTCGGCCACCGACGACGTTGACCTAGGCGCGGGCTCGGCGACCGTTGGCAGCCATGTTTTTTCGGGCTTCTACCACAGTCCTAACAATATCGTTTCGCTCGATGTGCCGCCGCTCGACGGCAATTCTTTGTTCCCAAATACGAACCAGATCAGCATGGGGGGCGGGGAATATGGTTTTGTCCGTACCACTGTTGAAACCCCGGCCGCGTTCGGCTTTGGGTTCGACTGGAAGGCGAGTGGCGGTTCGCCGGGGTATTACAATTCGCTCCAATTCGCCACGGACGGGGGCAACTTTTATCACACGCTCAACGAGGGCCAGTACGGGGTGCCGATGTCGGGGTTTTTTGGCGTCGTCAGTCCCTGCGGGGGGCTCAATAGTTACGAATTGTTAAGTGCCACGGTCAGTGTGATGCATTTCAGTTTTGACAATTTCAGTTACGGCACCGGTAACGCGGGCGGCGGCAACCCGCATGAAATTGACGTGCTGGGCAACAATATTTCCATCGAATCGGGCGACGAAACACCGAGCACGTCCGACGGCACCGATTTTGGGAACGTGGAGGTGAACGGCGGCTCGGTCGTGCACACTTTTACCATCCAAAACACGGGCGGCTTGGACTTGGTCATTGACAGGATTGGGTTAAAATCAGATGATTTCACTGTCGGCCCGCTCGTCCCGGGCGGCCCGATCCCCGGCGGCGGGAGCGCGACTTTCGAGGTGACTTTTGACCCGGGAACGGTCGGGGACATCTCGACCGACATTTTTATCGCGAACAACGACTGCGACGAATCGAAGTACTATTTTTCCGTGAAAGGCAGGGGCGATTGTGGCGCAGGCATTGACGACGACGCGGACGGTTACACGGACACTGCCTGTGGCGGCGACGACTGCGACGACACCAACCCGGCCATCAACCCCGGCCAACCAGAAATCATGGGCAACAATGTTGACGACAACTGCGACGGCCAGGTGGATGTGGTGGCCTATTGCACCCCGGATATTGGAACTCCCTGCGCTTACATGTGGATTACCAACGTGACGCTCAGCGACATCAACAATTCGAGCGGCTGCTCGGGCGGCTATTCCAATTATACCAATTTGAGCACGGAGCTCGATGCGGGAACGATCTATCCGTTTTCATTTGGGGTCGCCAGTTATGGACAACGGGTCTCCGTTTTTATGGATTTGAACAATGACGGCGATTTTTCGGATGCCGGGGAAACGGTGCTTAATAATGTGTACGGCAGTCCTTATTCGTCCAATTCGTACAATTTTACAGTGCCAGCCTACGTGCCAAGCGGCAGTTACAGAATGCGCGTGGCCTCTGCCTTTGGCATCCCGCCCGACCCGTGTTCCTCCGATTATGGTGAAATGGAGGACTACACCATCATCGTCCAGAACGCCTGTCCGGATGCAGATGGCGACTATTTTACGTCCGATGCCTGCGGCGGTACGGACTGCGACGACACCAATTCGGCCATCAACCCGGGCAGCCCAGAAATCATGGGCAACAACATTGACGACAACTGCGACGGGCTGGTGGATGTGCCGGTTTATTGCACACCGGCGGTTGCCTATCCCTGCGAAATGTGGATTACCAACGTGACGGTCGGCGACATCAACAACTCGAGCGGCTGTGGGGGCGCGTATTCCGATTATACCAATTTGAGCACCTTGCTCGATGCGGGAGCGACCCATCCGTTTTCATTTGAGGTCAGTCAAGGGCAACGTGTCTCTGTTTTTATGGATTGGAACAATGACGGCGATTTCTCGGATGCCTGGGAAACAGTGCTCAATAATGTGTACGGCAATCCTTCTTCGCCCAATTCGTACAATATTACCGTGCCAGCATTCGTGCAGAACGGCAGTTACAGGATGCGCGTGGCATCGAACAATAACGAGATGCCCGACCCATGTTCCTCCAATTATGGTGAAATGGAGGACTACACCATCATCGTCCAAAATGTCTGCGAGGATGCCGATGGTGACTATTACTCGTCCACGACCTGCGGCGGCTCGGACTGCGACGATGACAACGCGGCCATCAACCCGGGCAGCCCAGAAATCTTGGGCAACGGGATTGATGACAACTGCGACGGGCTAGTGGATGTGCTGGTATATTGTACCCCGGTGGTTGAATTTCCCTGCGTCATGTGGATTACCAACGTGATGTTCGGCGACATCGACAATTCAAGCGGCTGTGCGGGCGCATATTCCGATTTTTCAAACCTGACCACCGAGGTCGAACCGGGAGGGGCTTATTCGTTTTCAATGTCGGGCGGCAGTGGAGATAACAATGGCTATACCCAATATGCCTCAGTTTTTGTGGACTGGAACAATGACGCGGATTTTGAGGATGCCGGGGAAATGGTGCTTTCCTATTTGTACCTCCAAGGTGATGGAAGCCCTGGTTTCGGAGAACTTTTCGTGCCTGCCAACGCCCAGAATGGAAATTACAGGGTGCGCGTGATCAGCCAGTCCCCCAATCAGGGCACACCGACCGACCCCTGTTATGCCTATTATGGCGAAGTGGAGGATTACACCATCACGGTCGCTGGCACGGTTTGCCCAGATGCCGACGGGGACGGTTTCACCGATGCCGATTGCGGCGGCACCGACTGCAACGATGCCGACGGGGCCATCAACCCCGGTGCAGCCGAGGTCTGCGAAGGCGGCGAGGTGGACGAGGACTGCGATGGCCTCGTCAACAGCGACGACCCGAACTTGGTGGACAACGAGGCACCAGTTTTGGCGGCTTTGTTGGGCAATCAAAACTTTAACTTGCTGGAAAACAACTGTTCGGTCACGGTCACGATTGCCGACCCGATTTCCGACAATTGCACGGGCGCAACTTGGGGCTACGAACTTTCGGGCGCAACGACCGGCACCGTCACCGGCATCCACGATGGCTCGAGCAGCGGCAATATTGTGTTCAATGTGGGCAAAACGACCGTGGTCTTGACCGGAACGGACGGGACAAATGCTGCTACCACCGTTTCGTTTACCGTCTCGGTGAAAGCCCCCGCCGAAACCTGCGACGGCCTGGACAACGATTGCGACGGTTTGGTGGACGACGGTTTTTCACCAGTCGCCCTTTCAAATGTCGTGACAAATGCCGGTTGCCCAACCGCCACGAACGGGGCAATCAACCTCACCGTGACCGCCGGTGCCGCGCCTTTTTCGTTTTCGTGGGCGACGGGCCAAAGCTCCGAGGATATTTCTGGGCTGGCACCGAACACCTATTCCGTCACCGCGACGGGCGGCGGCGGCTGCACGGCCTCCTCGAACATCACCGTCGGCGTGTCGAACAGCCTGGCGACGGCCCACACCAAAGTTGACGCAACTTGTTTTGGCTCTGCCAATGGGGCCGTTTTCACGACCGTCAGCGGGGGCAGTGCACCGTTCTCGCACTTGTGGAACAACAGCAAAATGACGAAAAACATCAACCTGCTCACCGCCGCAACCTACACTTTGGTCACGACCGATGCGGTGGGCTGCACCACTTCGAGCTCGGCGACGGTCGGGCAGCCGACGGCAATCAGTTTTGCGGTTTCGTTTACCGGAAATGGTGGCGTACCGCCAAAATTCAATGCCGTTTTCAGCACATCGGGCGGCACGCCGGGCTATTTGTACAACCGGACGGGAATGCCCGCGACGGAATACCTGCCCGCGACGGCTTCCGTTTTCCAAAACCTGCCGGCCAACTCGACCTTCGTTTTTAAGGTAAAAGATGCGAATAGCTGCCTGAAATCGGTGATCAAAAAAACGCCCGCGAGTTTGCCAAAACCCGGCGGCGGGGCAAGCGATAGAAAAGACATTATTTTCAATAGTGTCTTTTCTGAAAACCAGTTCGCCATTTTCCCGAACCCGGCGAGCGACATTTTGAACGTGGAATTTTTGTCAAATGAAAAAACGAGCGGTCAGATTTCAGTTTTGGACCTGCTGGGCAAAGCTGTTTTTTCAAAAAATATAGAATTTGAGGAAGAAGCCATTTTCCAAGTTCCGGTCCAAAATTTACCGGCAGGTGGATATGTTTTTATTTTTAAAAATGGAAATGGAAAGGTGCAGGCAGAGCGGTTTTTGGTTGAAAAATAATCCAAAACGTCGGCGGGGTTTCAAACCCTGTCCATTACCCACAGAATGATTTGACCTAAAATTCCCGAAGGGAATCTATATTTATAGAAATACAGGGCATTTTTGGCACAAATCCCGAAGGGATTTTATGTTTTCAGCGGCGTTTTTCACATAAAATCCCTTTGGGATTTCTGGGTATTCTTCCACGCCATTGTTATAAACATAGATTCCCTTCGGGAATTTTGGGTCAAATCATTCTGTGGGTAATGGAC
>JANNMS010000130.1:0-3606 GCA_031398055.1 Saprospirales bacterium
TACAACGGTTTGAAACCATAAAACACGCTTTCACGGCATTTGCTTCCGGTTAATAAAGCAGGACACTAACGATTGCAAGCAATCACATTAAACTTTTTTAACCCCAAAACTTACAAATCATGAGGCGTCCTCGCCAACAACTTTTGGGATGCTTTTTCTTTAAAAAAGAGTTGTTGGCGAGGACGCCAACAACGGCAAAATGATTCCTCCTGAATTACAAAAAATCAAGTTTTCCACGCCGGAAAATATTCAAAAATCTTTTCCAACATCGCATCCGCCACTTCCTGAACCGTCCCGCTGCCATCAATTTCAACCACCAAATCGCCATGGTTTTTTGTTAAAAAATCAATGGCTTCGTGGTATTTTTTTCGAGTTGCCGCCAAGTTTTTTTCAAAAAGTTCTGGCGGCTGGTTTCGGTTTTTCATCCTCGCGTAGCAAATTTTATCGTCCACTTCAAGGAAAAAAATCAGGTCTGGTTTTCGTGCTTTCTCGTTGATAAACAACACTTTATCAAATTGAAAATCGTCCGCAGAATTGTAAACCAACGACGACAAATAAAACCGGTCGCAGACCACAATCCCACCATTTTCGAGCCACGGAACCACCACTCGGTCGCAGTGGTCGGCACGGTTCGCGGCGTAGGCCAAAGCCAAGGTTCGCGGCGAAATCGTAATTTCTTTTCGCAAAACCTGCCGGATAAATTCCCCGCCGCAGCTATCGTTGTTTGGCTCGAACGTAAACTTGGTTTTTCCCGCAAAAAATTGGTCGAGGTCGTGCGCCAATTGTTTCGCTGCCGAAGTTTTGCCCGAACCATCGAGGCCTTCGATCACGATGAACAAAGAACTTTTTTCCATTTTTGGCAATCGTAAATCGTAATTCTAAAATCGTAAATCGCCTTATTTTCGGATGGTTGCGTTCAGTTTTTGCTCAAAAACCGCCTGCAATTGGTTCATTGTCGAATCAATGTCCTTGTCCTGCAAAGTTTTTTCGAGGTCTTCAAACACAAAACTCACGGCGTAGGATTTTTTGCCCGCGCCGAGTTTCGATTCGTCTTCAAAAACATCGAACAGGTTGACATTTTTGAGGAGTTTTTTGGCCGTTTTTCCAGCCAAACTGCGGATTTCCGAAAACTGCGTTTTTTGGTCAATCACCAATGCCAAATCGCGCCGCACGCTCGGAAACCTGCTGACCTCCCGGTACTGTATCTTGTTGTTTTTCAATGACTTAAAAAGATTGTCCCAGTGAAAATCCGCAAAAAAAACGGCCTGCCGGATGTCCATTTTTTTGCAAACGGCTGGTTCGATTTTTCCAAAAGTCACCAATTCTTCCTGCCCCCGGTGCAATTTGAGGGCAAATTGGTAGGGCGTTTCTTGGATGGCTGTTTCCTGAAAATTTGAAATGCCAAGCCGCGCAAAAACCTGCTCGACCGCCGATTTCAAAGTAAAAAAATCAGCCTCTTTTTTTGCCGACGGTTGCCAACTTTCGGGCAAATGCACGCCCGAAATCGCAATCGCCAAACGAGCCGTTTCAATGAAATTTTCGGTACCAACAGTTTCATCCCTCATCCCTCGTTCCTCATTCCTCAAATAGGTTTTTCCAAATTCAAACAACCGCAAATCCGCATTTTGCCGATTTTGATTGTGCCGAATCGTTTCAAGTAAACTAAAAAGCAAGGTCGGGCGCAAAGTGTCCAAACCTTGGTTGGCCGTGTTGTGGACAGAAACCAACGTGTTTTCGGGCAGCGGAAAAATGGCATCCGGGCCGCGGTGCCACGCCGAATTGGTCAGCGAAAGCGACAGGCATTCATTGAAACCGAGCGCGGCGAGCAAATCCGCGACGCGATTCCGGACGGCTTCCGGGTTCGGATTTTGGGCAGTTTCGACGCTCGCTTTGAATTGGTTGGGAATCGGCACGGTGTCCAATCCGTAAATCCGCAAAAACTCCTCGACCACGTCGGATTCGCGGGTCACGTCGGGTTTATTCGTTGGGACGACGGCCGTAAATGCGCGTTCGGTTTCGTCCTCGATGCCGATTTCGAGGGCTGCGAGGACGGATTTTACTTTTTCTTTTGTCAAATCTTCGCCCACCAATTTGTCAATCCGGCTGTAATTCATGCGGATTTTCGCGGGCAAAATTGGTTTTGAGTAAATATCGAACAGGCCGGAAGCGATTTCGCCGCCCGCCAAATTTTGAATTAAAATCACCGCTCGTGCGAGCGCAAACGTGCAGCCGTTCGGGTCGACGCCTTTTTCAAAAGTCCAAGCCGCGTCGGTGCGCAGCCCGTGCCGGAGCATCGAACGACGAATTGTGGAGGGGTGAAAAAACGCGGATTCCAAAAAAATGGAAGTCGTGGCCTCGGAAACGCCCGATCCCGCGCCGCCAAAAACGCCACCGATGCACATCGGCACCGAATTTCCATCGCAAATCATGAGGTCCTCGGCCAACAGTTTCCGCTCGGTTTCGTCCAAAGTTTTGAAAATGGTGCCGGCGGGCAGGTTTTTCACCAAAATTTTTTGGCCGCCGATTTTCGCGGCATCGAAAGCGTGGAGCGGTTGGCCGAGTTCGGCGCGGACATAATTTGTGATGTCCACGACATTATTTATCGGTCGCTGGCCAATGGCGGTGAGGCGATTTTTGAGCCAATCGGGGCTTTCCGCGACTTTTATATTTTTAATTAAAATGCCGGAATATCTTGGGCAAGCCGTTTCATTTTCAACCACGACAGCAAACGGTTCGCGGTTTTCGGCAGTCGTCAAAACTACAATTTCAGGAATATTGAAAGTGCTTTTCAAACCTTCGTTCGCCCGCAGCCAAGCCGCTAAATCCCGCGCCACGCCCAAATGATTGGTCGCGTCTGCCCGGTTCGGCGTCAAACCAATCTCAAAAACTACATCCGATGATTTTTGGAAATACTCGGCAGCCGTGATTCCGAGCGCAGTTTCGGCTGGCAAAACCATGATTCCGGCATGGTCGTGGCCGATTCCGAGTTCGTCCTCGGCGCAAATCATGCCTTGCGAAGGCACTCCTTTTACTTTTCGTTCGCCGATTTGGAAGAGTTGCCCGTCCTTCGAAAAGACGTTTGCGCCGGGCAGCGCGACGAGCACTTTTTGGCCGACGGCCACATTTGGCGCACCGCAGACGATGCTGCGGACGGTCGAATTGCCGATATCAACTTTGGTCGCAGAAAGGTGGTCAGTTTCTGGAATTCGTTCACACTCAATGACTTGCGCGGTTACAACTTTATCCAAATCCACTTCCGAGGGTTTCACGATTTCCCATCCGTCCACTTCCAAACCTGTTGATGTCAATATTTCTTCAATTTCCTGGGGCGTTTTATTTATGTCGAGAAATTCTCGCAACCAGTTCAACGAAACCTTCATTTCCTCAAAAAACGGTTATAATTTGAACGATAAACTATGAACTATAAACGATGAACCATGAATATCCTAAAATTTTGACTTTCAGCAATTCATGGCAACCATCATTTTCGTTCATCTTTAACTGAATTAAAAAAATTTGGGGCGGTTTTTTACCCATTTATTTAATAAAAAATAGGCGGACAAATGTAGAAAGAGAAATGTGAACGGCGGAAAAAAAGTTGATTCC